>NZ_JAVLBO010000030.1:0-10818 GCF_031581085.1 Pontimonas sp. | reverse complement strand
GGGGCACACTTTTGAGGATCACCTGGGTGGCTTTGGTTTTTGCCAATATCCAGCGGGCATCGCTGAAGCGCTTCAGGAAGAAGGGTTGTTTTTTCAGGACGGCGACTTCGCGGAAGCTCGCAACCGAATCGAGAATGGACCCGGTCGAGGCAATAGTTCCCTCGTTGACATCCCGCCCCACCTGCTTCAGCTTTTCTCCGATCACCCACTGAATACCGGTCACAACAACCAATAAATACAGGCTGACCAAGATTGCAGCAACGGGGTTGACCAACACAAAGGCACCAAGAATCATCAGCATCAGGGCCGACTCCACGATGATGTTGGCCACGTTGTTCAGCAGTCCGCTATACATCGCCCCTGTCGATGCGTTGACCGCATACTGGATGTCCGCCTGGGAAAACCGACGCAGGTCACCCAGTGACCCGCTCAATAGGTAGTCGGCAAGCTTCCTCGACGCCCGCACTTCGATACCCGCCATGAAGCGCACGAGCGCGAGAGAAAGAATGAGATTAAACGTGGCCTTCAATAAAAAGGCCCCGGCGGCAATCGCCACAAGCATCGCGATAAACGACGGAGGGGTTTCTTCGACGCGAATGCGGTAAAGACCGCCCAGATCGAAATCAATCTCACCGGAGGCCACCGCCATCACGAGCAAACCGATTGCGGCGATACCGGCGAGGTCAAACAGGTTTGCGGTGAGACGCCCGGCGATCAGGGCGCCGTAGAGGACCTTCTGCCTACGGGTGAGAAAACTCCACGTCGTCTTCAGTGCCTCACGCAATAGCTACGCCCCCGCAGTGGTCAAAAACGGTCGGTCGGTCCACGGTTTCCCCTCGTGCTCCAAAATCTCGCGGTCGGCATCGACCATGATCGTGGCGAGCTGCGGGGTGAGAACCTCCGGTGTCCACCCCAGGGCTTTTTTCGCCTTCGAGGCATCACCCACGAGGGCGTCCACTTCGGTGGGGCGCAGGTAGCGCTCGTCAAACTTGACGTATTTTTTCCAGTCCAAACCGACGTGCTCAAACGAGAAACGAAGGAAGTCCTCGACGGTGTATTCGGTCCCGGTGGCGATGACGAAGTCGTCAGGCTGGTCGGCCTGGAGCATCAGCCACATCGCCTGGACGTATTCGGGTGCGTAGCCCCAGTCGCGAATGGCGTCGAGGTTACCCAAATACAGCGTGTCCTGAACACCGGCAGCTATGCGCGCCACGGCGCGGGTGATTTTCCTCGTCACGAAGGTTTCACCGCGCCGGGGTGATTCGTGGTTGAACAGGATGCCCGACGTGGCGAACATGTCGTAGCCCTCGCGGTAGTTCTTGGTCACCCAGTGCGAGTAGAGCTTCGCCGCACCGTAGGGCGAGCGCGGGTAAAACACGGTCTCCTCACTCTGCGGTGGCGGTGTGGCACCAAACATTTCCGAGCTGGAGGCTTGATAAAACCGACACGGCAGATCGAGCAGACGGATGGCTTCCAGGAGTCGAATAGAGCCTAAGCCGGTGGTGTTTCCGGTGTGTTCTGGTTCATCGAAGCTCACCCGGACGTGGGATTGGGCCGCGAGGTTATAGACCTCGTCGGGGGCGACCGTTTGGAGCAGTGTGGTGAGCCGGGAGGAGTCACTGAGGTCGCCGTAGTGGAGAAAAAGTTTGGCGTCTTTTTGGTGAAAGTCGACGTATAGGTGTTCTAGACGCTGAGTGTTAAACGTCGACGAGCGGCGGATGATGCCGTGGACTTCGTAGCCTTTACCGAGCAGAAACTCTGCCAAATAGCTGCCGTCTTGACCGGTAATTCCGGTGATGAGGGCTTTTTTTGTCCTGGTTGCCATACCTTTTCGTGTCCTCTATCTGGCGATTTGGGCCATCGACCCGCGCAGTGTTGTCTCACCCGTGCACCGCTTCGGTCGCGGCACCCCCCAAGGGTAGTGGTTTTATCCCTGTTTTCTTTTCCGATTCAAGGTGTGGGCGGCGAGCCTGGAGGCCCAGGCGACCGGGTATTCCCACAGGGGCTCGATGCCGCGAAGCACTGCGGGGAGGTGTCGACGCTTCACCATCCGCGCTTCTCGCTCGGATTGTGTGCGGTCCTGGACGGTCAGTGAATCGGGGTGCCAACCAAACGCGCTGACCACCCGGGTGGTGTGCACAAAGCGGCCCCTTTTCTTCAGCTTCAGCAACACATCCAAGTCCATCGCGAGCGAGAGCGACTCGTCGTATCCGCCCACCTGCTCGAGTGCATCGAGTCGCATCAGCGCCGCGGGGTGTGGAACGAGGTTTGGTCCCTTGCCGATCATCAGCGACGCGAGGGATCCCGCCCGCGACGTCCACAGCAGCTGGCCGTCATCGTCGATGTAGTCACAGCCGCCGTAGGCGACTACCGCCCGGTCATCGGCTCGCAGCATGTTGTGGAGGGTGGCGAGGCCCCCTTGTTGGTAGTAATCGTCATCGCCCAGCCAGATATAAAACTGCTCGCCCGCTCGGGCAGAAAGCCCGGCGTTAATCGCCGCCGACATACCTCGATGGGGGTCAGTGACGATCTCGACGCGGTCAGCCAGGACGTCTGGCAGCGCGTCTTTTTTGTCCTCGGGGATGACGACAACGACCCGCACGGACACGTCGGGGCGTTGGGCATCGACGGAGCTGAGGGCGCGTTGGAGCTTTTCGGGGCGATCGCCCAGTGTGGGTAAGACCACCAAAATGTCCGACGTGCCTGTTGCCAGTGTGCTCACCCCCGAATCGAGTCTCCACTCTAGACTCGTGGCAGCACGCCGCAGGGAAATCGGGGAAATGGGGTTTGTCAATGTCGGTCGGTTCAATGTCGGTCGGTTTGCCGTTTTCACTCGGCTCGCAGACAAAAGTCTTTGTGGCGGGCGGTCGGGGTTTGGTCGGCAGCGCGGTGGTGCGCGAGTTGGAGTCGAGGGGCCTTAGTGCAATTGACGCCCCTCGCTCGGCTGAGCTGAACCTTCTCGACCGAGACGCGGTGGCCACCTATCTTTCAGACAACACCCCCGATCTGGTGATCGATGCGGCCGCGCGGGTGGGTGGTATTCACGCCAACAACACCTACCCGGCGGAATTTCTCTCCGAGAACATTCAAATCCAGGTGAATCTGATGGACGCCGCCGCCCAGGCCGGCGTCGACCGGTTCGTGTTTTTAGGCTCGTCCTGTATTTACCCGAAATTTGCGCCGCAGCCCATCCCCGAAGACTCGTTGATGACCGGCGAGTTGGAAGAGACCAACAGCGCCTACGCGGTGGCCAAAATTGCGGGGATTCAGCAGGTTCAAGCCCACCGGAAACAATACGACCGGCATTGGATTAGTGCGATGCCGACCAATATTTACGGCCCGGGCGATAATTTTCACCCCGAAGATTCGCACGTGGTCCCGGCGCTGATTCGTCGAATCCACGAAGCGAAAGAATCCGGTGCCAAAGAAGTCGTCATTTGGGGCTCTGGCACACCCCTTCGAGAGTTTCTGTTTGTGGATGACCTGGCCAGAGCAATCGTGTTCCTCGCCGAACACTACGACTCGGAAGAGATCATCAATGTGGGCTCCGGCGAAGAAGTCAGCATCCGCGAACTGGCCGAAACCATCGTCGACGTCGTGGGCTTCGAAGGCGAACTGGTCTTTGACACGTCGAAACCCGATGGCACACCGAGGAAGTTTCTGGACAATTCTCGAATTGACGCGCTCGGCTGGAGCCCCCGCGTCTCGCTTCGAGACGGCCTGATGGAGACCTACCAGTGGTTTCTCGAACACGCCGAATCGTTTCGAGGAAAGTAGGGAGCACCGTGGCATCGGATTCGTGGTCGCGTTTTGAACAGTCAAAAGAGCGGGTGAGCAACAACGAATCGCTGAGCTACTTCGAGCGCTACTCCTCGCCCCACACCCACCCGGGCGGGGCCATTTGGCGCACCGTGTTACAAAAATTCCGCGTCCTCGCCCTGTTTCTCACCAGGCGCATCGCCCAAGGCTCCGGCAAGGCGGAAGCCTTGGCGGGAATGCGTCAACTCGAGGGTCGGGCCGCGGGCAAAGACGTATTGCTACTGGCCAGTGGCCCCTCGGCCGCAAGAATCAACACCCGTGAGGTCGCGAAGCGCCAAAAAGCCGGCGAATTGGTCGTGATCGCCACCAACTATTTCCTGCACAGCCCGCTTGCGACAACCCTCACACCAGATTTTCTGGTGTGGTCAGATTCGGTATTTCACCCCGCCCGCAAGAGCGAGAACGCTGAGGCCTGGCAGAAGGTGGAAGAAAACCCAGAAGTGCACATGGTGATGCCCTGGACCTGGCAGAGCATTGTGACCACCATGTCAATTGCTCCCCGTACGGTCTATTTCGATAACGACAGCCTGGAGGGCTGGTCCACCAACACCTCGCCGCTCTACCCCCGCGGTTACCAGGGCAGCACCGGAGTGAAAGCACTGGGCTTCGCCCTGCACTTAGAACCCCGAACGGTCTTCGTCATTGGGTTAGACCTCAGCTATTTTCAAAGCTTCCGGGTAGACAGCGACAACCGGGTCGTTCGACAACCCACCCACCTGCAAGGCACCGATTCGGGTATTCAAGACATCAGCGGCCACACCATTAACGGCATCGCCGACAGTCTTTACTCCACGGCCAACCAGTTTTTATCGCTGAAGCAGCACTTTTCCGGACACCCCATCGTCAATCTCGACCCCGACTCGCTAGTCGATGCGTTCGACAAAGTCACCGAACACCCGCTCGTGAAAAAAGCCCCCCGGAAGAAAACCACGGGCTCCTAAGACCACAACCCGGCGAAGCCGCTTCCGGGAGCACAGGCTGGGCGACCGCGCACTCGCTCCGCATCACACAGTGGCGATCTGACAGTGCTAATGAGCCAGTGCCCATCACACCGGGCCCATCACACCGGGCCCATCACACACTGCAGTTGGCTGAGAAGGCCTCAGCGGCTGAGGTATCGCACCACCCGGCCGAGAAAATCGATGGGGTGTCGAAGGGGAAACCACAGCCACATCTTTTTTTCTTCAGCGGATTCGATTCTCCCTGCTTCGGGGGATTCGACCACATCATCCGGGTGCGTAAGCGGAAAGCGCAGAGTGCCGAGGGGCACCTCCGCGGTGAAGCTCTCGAACTGGGTGTGGGTAGAGTCCGCACCAAAGCCGATGTTGGTGACCAGGTTTTCGCGCGGAATGGCGCTTAGGTATCGGCGACGCTGGGCGTGCAAGACAAAGGGCAGGGCCCACGAGTTCAGTTCGTGGGCTTTTTCCATCATGCGATGCAGTTGGTTTCGCCTCGCCGTCGAAGTGAGCCGAGCAAGGAGCACCTCACCCTCACTGTCACTCCACTGATGATTAAGCCCCTCTGTTGAAAAGTCCTGCCACACCCTCCTCCAGGTGGCCCAGCCCCAAATGCGCACATCCGGGGAGAAGAAATAGGAGTCGTCGTTTATCTGCTTACCCCGCAGGAAGTTATTTCCGGAGACAATTCCAACCCGCTCATCGTCGTGGTATTTCTCCAACAACTCGGTCGCAAAGGGGAAAAATGATTCGTCTGCCACACAGTCGTCTTCTAAGACGATGGCGAACTGTTCGTGGGAAAACACCCAGTCCAGACCAGACGACACCCGTGCCTTGAGCCCCATATTGGTATCGGAAAAATCGGTGTGCACTGGGCAGTCCCACGGGGCACGAGTCACCAGGTCACGCACTTCTTGACAGAGTGTGGCATCGCCAGGGTGGTCATCCCGCGGACCATCCGCGATGACGTACACCGATTCGGGCGAAGCCGCCAGCACGCGCTCCAACACCCTCTGGGTCACCTCCGGCCGGTTAAACAGCAAAAGGGCAACGGGGGCACTCTGTGGCCTGGCCTGTGATGCACTCACCCTGCAAGCCTAGACAGGCCAGGCCACCACGCGCTCACACAGCGTGCTCACACAGCGGGCCCATAAAACGTCCTCACGCCACATCGGCCGCCGAGGAACTAGCGTGGAGTGGTGGCCCTACGCATTGCGCACCTATCGTTTTCCTCCTCGGGGGGAGCGGGAACGGTGGCGACCCGTTTGGCCGATATTCAACGCTCCATGGGTCACGAGGCGACTGTGATTTCACAGATTGCCGGATCCCTCCGAGACGCCCCGTTTACTGCCCCGCTGCACACAGCGGCCGCAACAGCCGATCAGTTCCTGGTCAAGAGTGCCTCTTTTGACGCACCCATTTCTCTCTATCGCGACCGGTTGTCACAACAGCTCGACGAGTCCTTGCGCGGTGTCGACATCATCCACCTGCACTGGCCACACGGGCTGATCGACCTGGACCGGTTGGGCGAAATTGCCGGTAGCCGCCCGGTGGTGTGGACCGTGCACGATATGGCTGCTTTTACCGGCGTCTGCCACTACTCGCTCGGTTGTGAGCGCTTCACCTCGGGCTGTGCAGCCTGCCCTGCCGTAAAAGGCCCCTTCCGAGGAGCCGTGGAACGACACCTCACCGAAAAGGCCACGGCCCTTCAGGGAATTCATGACCTTCGGGTGGTGAGCCCCAGCCACTGGCTTGCCGGTGAAGCCAGCCGCTCCCCTCTGTTCGAGGGCAAGGACATCCGTGTAATTCAGAACCCGCTCGCGTTAAGCGATGCGGGGGAACACAATCCTGACCAACAGCGCGCTAGTGATCCAGAAGGCCGCGACCTAGCTAGCACCGCAGAGGGAGGCGATACAGCGCGCGAGGCACTCACCTTCGTGGTGCTCGCGGCCAATCTTGAGGACCCTCTCAAAGGCGTCGAGGACGCGGTCGAGGGCTTTCGAAGGGCTTTTCCTACCGGGCAGGGCGCCACCCTGGAGTTGGTGGGTCGAGGTGAGAGGGGTGCCTCCATTCCCGGTGTGGTGGCCAGGGGCTACCAGTCATCGAGCGAGGTGGCGAAAATCCTGGAGCGGGCCGACTATCTCGTCGTGGCCTCCCGGGCAGAAAACCAACCCCTGGCTATTGCCGAAGCGCAGGCTGCCGGTGTTTCCCTCATTGGTCGAGAGGCCACAGGAATTCCCGAGCATCTAGAGATCGATCCGGAGGGTGCGCTGTTTGATTCGGTCGAATCCTTGGCCACCGTGTTGGGCACAGTCACACCGCGTTCCTCGACACAACGTGCACAGTTAGCCCACAGGGCCCGGGTGCACTACGACCCGATAGCGGCCGCCCAGAGCTACGAAAGGGTCTACTCGACCGGCTAATCCCGGCATTTCTACGGCGGCATATTCGCAGGAATTCGACAGCTACACCGAGCCCTTCCTTCTGGGAAATGGGCCCCTCTTCTGGGAAAATGGGGCTACGATGCCTCCCGACACCGACAGCGCGACCCGGCGGGCATCTTCTGTGGAGGCTCGCACGGAGTCCAACCGGCGTCGCGACGTGCAGGGGCTTCGGGCCGTCGCCGTGCTCGCCGTTGTGGTCTACCACGCCGGCATTCCCCTACCGGGTGGGTTCACCGGTGTTGACGTATTTTTCGTGATCTCCGGCTACGTCATCACGTTGATGCTGCTTCGTGAGTGGGGTCGCTCCGGTCGGATTTCTCTTGCTTCCTTCTACCTGCGTCGGGTGAAACGACTGGTCCCGGCCTTGGCCGTCATGGTCTCGGCGACACTGCTGGTTTCGCTGTTTTTTCTTCCCCCACTGGGGGAAGACAACCGTGTTCTCTACACGGCGGCGGCCGCGTTGCTCTTCGTGGCGAACGTCGCCATCGATATTCTCTCCGGCGACTATTTTGCCGCGAGGTCCCAAACCAACCCCCTGCTTCACACCTGGACCTTGGCCGTCGAGGAACAGTTTTATCTCGGGTTTCCACTCCTTCTCGTCTTGGGCCTGGTGGTACTGGGCCGCCGGATAGGGGCAAGACGGGGTGCACTCACTCTCATTGCCACCGCCACAGCGGTGTCGTTTTCGCTCGCGGTACTCGCCTCGAGTACCGAGCTTCCCATCGGTGAATCGTTGCTCGGTTTTTATTCACCCCTCTCGAGGGCGTGGGAATTTGGGGTCGGATCTTTACTCGCCTTTGCCGAACCCGCACTGAGGCGAATACCCCGCGCCGTGGGCAGTGGTCTTGCCGCCCTGGGTGCAGCGTCACTGGTCGCGTCTTTTACGCTCATCAGCTCGGTGACCCCCTTTCCCGGCCTGTGGACACTGCTCCCGGTGCTGGGCACCGCGGCGCTATTGATCGCGGGGGTGTCCCACCCCGAAGGGGTCATCACGCGAAGCGTGTCGGGTCGCTTCCTCGGTTGGGTTGGAGACCTGTCCTATTCGCTGTATTTGTGGCACTGGCCCGTCATCGTCATTGTCACCCTCACCTGGCCAGATAGCGACACGGTGGCCGCACTCGCGGGTCTCGCCAGCATCGTGCCCGCAGCTGCTTCCTACTACCTGATCGAGCGGCGCTTTCGCCACGTGGAGACCCCCACCAGGCGCTCCGTCGTGTTGTTTTTGCTGCGGATCTTATGGCTTCCCGTCCTCACCTGGATGGCGGCGTGGTGGGTAGCCTCTCGAGTGGTGGCTCCGTTTGTGCGGGATGAAATTGGTCAGCCCACCCTCGACAACATCGCGATCGAGACGGAGTGCATCACCGAAGAGGGCTTCAATCGGGAATGGGCGCAATCGTGTGTGTGGGGTGAAGACCGCCCGGGCGAGCCGATCTATCTGATCGGCGATTCCAACGCCGCGCACTTTAGTGAATCGGTGTTGGGAGCCGGAGAAATACACAACAGGCCGGTGACGATCATCACCGCTCCGTCGTGTATTCCGCTGCGGGATATGACGGTGACCTACGAGGACGGATCCGAGGTCTTCACCTGGTGCTCTAAATACAACGCATTTGCCTACGACTTTTTGGAAAACGCCCCACCAGGAACCATCGTTCTTGCCTTTTACGATGTGCTCTCCTGGTCGGATGATCGCCACTACCTCGCACGAGGCGAAATGGCCTCCGGTTCAGGCGACAAGGCCGACACCCTCGAGCGCGAATTGCTGCGCGACACGGAGAGTCTGAGCGAATTCGGTCACGACTTTGTCTTCGTCCAGACGATTCCGCAATTTCGCACCCCGGGGCCCTCTTTTGACCCTCGTGAGTGCAATCTGCTGGAGCTCGTCAACGACAACTGCGCTCGGAGTGTCGCAATGAGCACGCTGGATAAAACCCAGGGCTTTAATCGCGCGGCACTCGAGGCGGTCGCCTCGGCCAGACAAGAGCCCCTCATCGACCCCCGGGACGAGCTCTGCGACGAAGTCTTCTGCTCCACCGGAGACGACGGCTTCATCACCTACCGCGATGACATTCATATCTCCGTCGCCGAGGCCAAACGAATGATTCCCTACTTCGAGGCGGTCCTCGCCCCCCGATGAGGTACTCCCCGGTCCCCTCCCCCACGAGAAGCTCGTGCACAGCCCCCTCCCGCTCGGCCTCTAGGCTGTTGGGCATAGGCCTTCGGGGGCTTTATCTGGGGTGATGATGACGAGCGATACGAGGGCGGGTGCCGGGAAGGCTGCCGCGACAACCGCCGGCTCGAAAGGCCACTACCTTCCTCACATCGAGGGCACCAGGGCGCTGGCAGTGCTCCTGGTCGTCTTCTACCACGTGTTTACCGAGCAAACCGCGGGTGCGGTGGATGTCTTTTTCGTCCTCACCGGTTTCCTGGTGATTTCGAGCCTGCTGCGAAAAATTGACCGCGGCTTTAGCGGGGTAAAAGATTTTCTCGTCGGTCTGTTTATCAGGCTCGCCCCCGTGTCACTGGTGGTTCTTCTCGGCACCTACATCGGTGCCCTCCTGTTTCTCTCCCCGGTCGGAATCAACCTGGTCCACCGAGAGATCATCGCCTCGGCGCTGTATTTAGAAAACTGGCAGCTGGTCATCCAAGGCTCGGACTACCTCTCCCGCAGTGAACCCCCAACCCCCGTTCTCCATTTCTGGGCGATGAGTGTTCAAATGCAGTTTTATCTGACCACCGCGTTGATTTTCGCCCTGGTCATCGCGGCGGGGATGAAGACCGCGCGGGCAGTCAATGCCCGCGCAGTACTCACTGGCATTTTCTCCACGGTGTTTGTGGCGTCATTTATCTACAGCATCTACCTGACCTACTTTGTCGACTCGGCCTGGGCCTACTTCGACACCTTCGCCAGGGGCTGGGAATTTTCGATGGGTGCGCTTTTGGGCCTGGCGCTGTCAAAGTGGCCCGCAATGGCCATTCACTCGGCGTGGGGTTGGCTCGGTGTCGCCGGCTTACTCGCCGCGGGCGCCCTGGTGGCGCCGGTGGCACCATTCCCCGGCTTTGCCGCTCTTGTTCCCACCCTCTCCACCGTGTTGATCATCCTCGCGGGCCGCAGTGTGAAGGTGGGCTCGGCGGGTGCGTTGCTCTCGACACCGCTTATGGTCTCCCTCGGAGGAGTCGCCTACACCCTCTATTTGGTGCACTGGCCACTGCTCATTTTTTACCGGGAATATGTCACCCAATCGGTGAGCCTCACCTGGGCGCTCGTGATCATCGCCCTCTCGATTGCCCTGTCCTACCTGCTTCGATTCGCGGTGGAGAAACCTCTTCTTCGCCTGAAATATGGCATCAACGCGAACCGTGTTCTGGCCGTCACCGCCATCCCCCTCCTGATTGTCACGGTCGCCCTGCCGGCCTACAGCATTTCTCAGAACAACTCCCAAATAAACCCGGGAGATTTCATCGGGGCACCAGAGCCTGTTGGTGAAGGACCCGCCGATACCGAGGTGTCTGTCGACCGGCTCGACCCGGCCGAGGTCATTCCCCCCTTTGAACAGGTGAGTGCCTCGAGACCACCGGTCTATTTCGACGACTCTCCG
>NZ_JAVLBO010000002.1:0-126412 GCF_031581085.1 Pontimonas sp. | reverse complement strand
GACCCACGACGGCCATGGCGAAGGCGAAGGGCGCGATGATTTCCAGGGTTTCCCAGGTCAACGGGACGTTGGGTATGAACAGGGACGGTAGTGACTGGGGCAGTTCACCCTTATCGCCGACAGTGGGGACATTGAGCCCCCAGACCACCGCCGCTGTCGTGACCAACACAATGGAGACCAGTGGTGCGGGGACCACCTTGGTGACTTTGGGCATGAGCCACATGATCAGCAGACCGGCTGCCACCAACGGGTAGACCATAAACGGCACACCCAGGAGCTCCGGCAACTGTGAGGTGAAGATCATGATGGCGAGAGCGTTGACGAAGCCGACCATGACGGAGCGGGGAATGAAGCGCATCAGTTTGGCGACCCCGAAAAGGGCAAAGATGATTTGGAACACCCCGGCAAGAATCACGGTCGCGATGAAATATTCCAGCCCGTACTCGCGGGCCACTGGCGCAATCACCAGGGCGATGGCGCCTGTGGCGGCTGTAATCATGGCGGGCCTGCCCCCCAGGAAGGCGATCGAGACGGCCATGATGAAAGACGAGAACAGTCCCACCCGGGGGTCGACCCCGGCGATCAACGAAAACGCGATCGCCTCGGGAATGAGCGCTAAGGCGACGACAAGACCGGCGAGTACTTCACGGGTGAGCAGACGAGGTGAGCGAAGTGCCTGCCAGACGGTGGGCTCGATGCGGTAGCGGTTGTGGGGTTCAGGGGCAGAAGAAACGGCGGACACACAAGACCTGTCTGTGAGGGGAAGGGATGGACTGAATCTCTGCTTCAGACAGGCACACCGACGGGCCGCAGGAGGCGCGGAACATAAACCGCTACTTCTTCGACCCTACCGGCATTGTGTGCAGGCGGATGACCCGAGCAGACCACTCGGCGCAGTGGGCGCCAGGGAAAATGCGGTGGGCCCCACCCGGAGGTGGGGCCCACCGCACGAGAGTGTTACCTCGTGACGTAACCGCCATCGACGACGTACTGAGATCCCGTGACAAACGAGGACCGATCGGAGAGGAGGAAACAGACCACTTCAGCAACCTCCTCCGCCTCGCCGAGGCGGCCAATCGGGTGCAGTGAAGTCAATCCGCCAAGCTCCAAATGCTGGAGACGCGATCCGCGAGCGGCTTTTGAGCGCCCTCGAAAAGCGGGGCACCTGACAAAGGAGGGCCCCACCACGCCGATGCGTGATGGGGCCCTCAGTAACGCGATGAGACTAGTGAACCAGGTCGAATCGGTCGGCGTTCATCACTTTGTTCCAGGCCTTGATGAAGTCGTCAACAAACCTGTCCTTGTTGTCGTCTTGGGCGTAGACCTCGGCGTAGGAGCGGAGGATTGAGTTCGACCCAAACACCAGGTCCACGCGGGTCGCTGTCCATTTCACCTGACCGTCGTGGCGACTGCGGATGTTGTACAGGTTGTCACCGTGGGGCTCCCACACGTTGGACATATCCGTGAGGTTCACGAAGAAGTCGTTGGTGAGTGCACCGAGGCGGTCGGTGAAGTAGCCGTGTTGGGTGCCCATGTGGTTGGTGCCGATAGTGCGCATGCCCCCAATCAAGACGGTCATCTCGGGAGCGGTGAGCCCCATGAGCTGAGCCCGATCGAGCATCAGCTCCTCGGCGGGCACGGTGTAGTTTTTCTTCACCCAGTTGCGGAAACCATCGTGAATCGGCTCGAGTGGTTCAAACGATTCAGCGTCGGTGTGCTCCTGTGTGGCGTCACCACGGCCCGGGCTGAAGGGAACGCTCACATCGACCCCGGCATTTTTTGCGGCCCGCTCCACGCCCACGTTGCCCGCCAGGACGATGACATCAGCGACGCTGATGCCAAACTCTTCGGCGATGGGCTCCAATACGCCCAACACGCGGTTCAGGCGTTCGGGTTCATTGCCTTCCCATTCGCGCTGAGGGGCTAGGCGCAATCGCGCCCCATTGGCGCCACCGCGCATGTCAGAACCGCGGAATGTCCGAGCCGAGTCCCACGCGGTCGAGACCATGTCGGAAATTGAGAGGTCGGTCTCACCGATGCGGGCTTTCACGGCGTCGACGTCGTAGTCGCTTCGTCCAGCCGGTACTGGGTCTTGCCAGATCAGGTCCTCTTCGGGGACGTCGGGTCCGACATAGCGGACTTTGGGTCCCATGTCGCGGTGGGTGAGTTTGAACCAGGCCCGAGCGAAGACATCCGAGAAGTAGTCGGGGTCTTTATAGAAGCGCTCCGAGATTTCCCGGTACGCGGGGTCAGCAATCATCGCCATGTCGGCATCGGTCATCATCGGGTTGAGACGAATCGAGGGGTCTTCCACATCGACGGGCATGTCTTCTTCTTTAATGCCGACGGGTTGGTACTGCCACGCTCCGGCGGGTGACTTGGTGAGTTCCCATTCGTAGGTGAAGAGCAGGTAGAAGTAACCGTTGTCCCACTTGGTGGGCTCGGTAGTCCACGCGCCCTCGATGCCGCTGGTCACGGTGTCACGACCGACACTGCGCGTCGTGTGGTTGTTCCAGCCGAGGCCCTGTTCGCTGATGTCGGCTGCTTCGGGCTCGGGTCCGAGATTTTCTGCCCGGCCGTTACCGTGAGATTTACCGACAGTGTGGCCACCGGCGGTGAGCGCCACGGTTTCTTCGTCGTTCATGGCCATCCGGGCGAAGGTCTCGCGAATCTGACCGGCGGTCGCTAAGGGGTCGGGGTTTCCGTTGACCCCTTCCGGGTTCACGTAGATGAGCCCCATCTGCACCGCGGCGAGAGGGTTTTCCATCGTGGCCGGATTTTCCACCGACTCATAGCGACTATCGCTGGGTGCCAGCCACTCTTTTTCCGCACCCCAGTAGGTGTCGATTTCGGGGTGCCAGACATCTTCACGACCAAAACCGAAACCGAAGGTCTTTAGCCCCATCGACTCGTAGGCAATGTTTCCGGCGAGGATCATCAGGTCAGCCCAGCTGACCTTGTTGCCGTACTTTTTCTTGATCGGCCACAGCAGGCGACGCGCTTTATCGAGGTTCGTGTTGTCCGGCCAGGAGTTCAGCGGAGCAAAACGGTGTGAACCAGTACCTCCGCCACCGCGGCCATCCGCGGTGCGGTAGGTGCCTGCGGAGTGCCAGGCCATCCGAATGAACAGTCCGCCGTAGTGGCCCCAGTCAGCAGGCCACCACACCTGGCTGTCGTTCATCAACTCGTGGAGATCCTTTTTCAGGGCGTCAACGTCGAGTTTTTTGAGCTCCTCGCGGTAGTGAAATTCGTGCCCCAAAGGGTTGGTTTTGGTGTCGTGCTGGTGCAGGATGTCGAGGTTCAGGGCGTTGGGCCACCATTCCATGTTCGCCACACCCTGTGTGCTCGCTGCTCCGTGGACGATGGGACATTTGGCTTCGGTTTCCATGCGGGGTAGATCTCCTTGAGGTTGCGTGTTCACCAGCGTAATGGGGGCATCAACGCTGCTGACTTCACTATACCCATAGGGGTATCAGCTGAGCTGGGTTCTCGGCGGAAATCCCGACGGCTGCTGGCACACTGTGAGCGTGGACGTGGTCATCAGCGACAGTGCCGTGCAGACGGTGCTCTACGTGTTTGAAGCGATCGGAGTGGTCGCCTTCGCAATCTCCGGTGTGGTGGCGGCCGTGCGGGCGAGGTTGGACCTCGTCGGAGTGATTGTGATCGCACTGCTCACCGCGCTCGGCGGGGGCACGATTCGCGATTTACTGCTCGATCGCTCGCCCTTCTTCTGGGTCATTCACCAGGAGTATTTGTGGATCATCATCGGACTGTCGCTGGTAGGCGCGATGGTGTTGCGCTCTCGGCATTTCGACCTCACTGAGCGCGCCATCCAGTGGCCAGACGCGCTAGGGCTCGGAGTCTTTGCCGCCTCCGGCGCGCAACTCGCACTGCAGGTGGATTCCAGTCCGCTGATCGCGACCATGATGGGCGTGATCACCGCCTCGGTCGGCGGAATCCTGCGCGACATTCTGCTCAATAAAGTGCCGTGGTCGGTGGCGAGCTACCAGCACTACGCGATCATCGCCTTCGCCGGCGGCTGGTTGGTGTGGGGTTTGAACGAACTGGGCACCTCGCCGGCGATATCTGTCGCGGTGTCGGCGCTGGTGATTGCCACCTGGCGAGTGCTCGCCATCGCGTTTAACTGGCAACTGCCGAACTGGCGCCGCGACGACTACACAGGACCCATCAACCTGCCGCAGCATCAGTAAGGGTCGAGACAGCCCGGCGGCTTAGTTCGGGTCGTTGAGACCCTTACGCTCTTCACGCTCTTGTTCTTCGAGTTCCTCTTGGGGAATCTCTTCTGCGTTGAGCCGAGCTTTTTCTGCTTGCCCTTCGCGCAGCTCGTATTCGTTGCTCGGACGGTTAGTTTTCATCGGAGCCTCCTTTTTCGTGGGTGGCATATGTGTCCGGTGGCCCCAGCGTAGTAGTCGATGCTTTGAGGGCTACCGGTGTCGGTGAGGCGCCATCTCGCTGTTTACTTTCATCGCGTAGAACTCTTGGAGTGACTGCGTTCGAGACGGTGGCCTTCGATTTTGCCCAATCGCTCTGGGTGTACCCCATTGTGTTGCTTCTCTCCGCCGCCGATGCCTTCACCATTGTGTTGCCCAGTGAAACGGTGGTGGCTGGTTTAGCCAGTACGGCCATCAGCCTGGGTGCTCCCAACCTTCTCGGACTCGCTGCGGTGGCCGCGCTCGGAGCACACCTGGGTGACCTGGGAGTGTTTTTTGTCGGTCGGGGCTTGGCGCGCACCCGTTGGCTGCGCACCGGCTCACGCGTGGGCCGCGCATTGGCCTGGACTCGGCTCCGACTGGATGCCAGCGGCCCGCTCTACATCATGACGGCTCGCTACATTCCCTACGGCAGGATTCTGGTCAATGCCGCCGCTGGCTCCAGCGGGTATCCGGTGGGGCGCTTTGTGGCCCTCTCCGCGGCGGGCTGCGTGGTGTGGGCGGGGGCGTATGTGGGTATTGGCGCGGGCGTCGGGTCCTGGTTTGGCGACCAGTGGTGGCTGGCTCTGGTGATTGCCGTGGTGCTCGCCGTGGCCTTGGGGTTCGCAATCGACTGGCTCATCAGGCGCCAGGGAGACAACTGGTCAGCACGGCCCGGGGGCCCGGAGGGAGCTTAGGCCTGCGGGTCGATAACCCGGCCTTGGAGCTGATCGGAGTGCTCCCACAGGTACCACGCCGCCACCGAGCGGTAGGGCTTCCACCGCTCGGCAATCGACGGTGACGAATCTCCAAAGAAATGCTCCATCGAGCGGCGAAGGCCGAGGTCCCCGGGGGAAAACACGTCGAGTCTGCCCAGACCGAACATCATGAACATTTCCGCCGTCCACGGACCGATTCCCTTCAGCGCCGTCAATGTCGACACGACGGTCTCATCGGGTGCATCGGTCAGGAGGTGGGGGGTGATGGTGTGGTCCAAAAACGCTTCGGCTAAGCCGTGACTGTAGGCGACTTTGGATCGAGAAAAGCCCACGGCACGAAGGTCGTCGTGGCTGGCCTGGAGGAGCCCCTCGGGGGTGAGCGGACCCACCAGTTGTCGAAGCCTCGCTTCGATGGTGTCCGCTGCGCGAACCGATAACTGTTGGCCGATGATCGACACCACCAGCACGTCGAAGTATTTCTCCGGTTCCACCGGGGCGAAGCCCGGTGGCCGGTGCGTCTCAATCAGCTCCGCCATCACCTCACAGGAGGCGCGAAGGTGCGCGAGGGCGTCATCGTAGGAGCTTGTGTCTGTCACGGCGGCCCTAGTCGATGAGCCGCGCGCGCAGCTGGTCGATGGAGTCTTTCTGGAGACCGCGGGCAATGAGCAGCTCGACAAGTCCGCCGTGGTCGCGATCGGCGTGAGACAGAAATGCCCGCATTGTGTCTTTTTCTGCCCGCAGCAGTGCACCAGCGTGAGGAATGTTTTCGAGGAAAAAACCGTAGGGGGCGGCGCGTAACCGGTCAAAGACCCGCTCTAGATGCTCCTCGCTGGCGTGGTAATCCGCCACGATTTCTTCATCCGGGGCGCCCAACACGGAGAGGATCGAGGCCGCGAAAATACCGGTGCGATCTTTCCCGGCGGCACAGTGAAAAACCGCGGCGCCCTCCACGCGACTCAGTGAGTCCAGGCCTCGGATAATGACGTCGGCCGAGTCGAGGGTGACGCTCAGATACCAGCGCCCCACAGCCTCGGGGCTCAGGGCCGGCAGCGGAGGACTCGCCGCAGAGTCCAATTCGTCAGCGCTCGGGCGCGCAGGGTCGCTTGCGGGTGAGAGGACAAAGGGGAGGTGGTCGTAGCCGGTGAAGGCTTCTAGGGGGCCTCGCCCAGTGATTTCCTGTTCGGGCACACCGCGCAGATCAAAGACGTGTCGAATGCCCCGGTCCTGCAGTGCACGGGCGCCGTCGGCATCGACCGTGCTCACATCGTCTGCGCGGTAGAGCTGTTCTGCGCGCATTCGCCCCCGACCCAGGCGCACTCCCGCGAGGTCTCGAAGGTTCGCTACGGCGAACACGCTCATTGGCTCACCCCCAACGACTAGCACACAGCAACACGGCCCACACACTTACAGCCAGGACACTAGCGCCTCAGTGGTGAGTGTTTACTGCGGGTGGCGGCTAGACGCCCTTGGGCTTCAGGTACTTTTCGGCCAGAGCGCTCAGGAAATCGAAAACCATCGCCAAGATGGCAACCAACACGGCACCGATCAGGATTGCGGGGCCGCGGTTGTTCTTCAAACCGGAGTTGATGGTCTCACCGATACCGCCACCGCCGACGAGGAACGCCAGCGCGGCCATACCGATGTTGATCACAATGGCCGTGCGCACACCGGCCATGATCACCGGGACCGCGAGGGGCAGCTCGATTTTGGTGAGCACTTGGAAGCGGGAGTAGCCCATTCCGCGGCCCGCGTCGATGACCGACTTATCGACCTGTTCCAGGCCGACAATCGTGTTTCGCAGGACGGGCAGCAGGGAGAAGAGCGCGAGGGCATAGACAACGGTCTCGATACCCGTTCCCATGAAGGTGAAGAAAATCACGATCAGGCCGTAGGCGGGAAGCGCCTGGGCCAGGCCCAGGAAGTCGACCAAGAAGCTCTTCAACCTCGGGAAGCCACGCCTCGACACGATGATGCCAATGGGTACCGCGGTTAAGACCACGAGCCCGGAGGAGAGGAAACCCAGGATGATCGTTTGTCGAATTTGCCGGGCAATTGTCTCCGGGTCCAGAATCCTGAGCGTGGTCGAATCGATGTCGGAGTACAGCCAGACCACAAGCGCGAGCAGCGCCAAGATGCTGGCGAAGACGGGCGTGACAATGAGGTCTAACCGCTCGGACAGCGGCGTCTTTTGGCGTCTCAGTGGCTGCAGTGCAGTCATTAGTTTTTACTTCCCTGACCGCTCACGATCAAATTGGCGAGACTCTCGATCGTCGCGCATCCCAGGTAGGTTCCCTTGCGGTCGGTGACGGCCGCAAGGCCGGTCGAGGACTGCAACATCACGGTCAACGCATCCTGGAGGGTGTCTTCTGGCTGCAGGTCGACGGTGATCGGACGACCGCTTTTTTCGATGGGCTGACTGGTGCGGTTCAGCGCCGACTGGTCGAGCCAGCGAAGCGGTTTGTCGTCTTTATCGAGAAGAATGGCCGTGGAGTCTTCGGACTCTTGGAGGGTTTCCAGGGCCTTATCCCGCATCACCGGCGCTTTCAAGACCGGCACCTGGTGCAGCTCGAGGTCCTTAATTTTCGCGAGGGTGAGCGATTTGAGGATGGCACCGGAGCCGAGGAAGTTCTCGACAAACTCGTCGGCCGGGTCGGCCAAGATCGCTTCTGGGGTATCGAGCTGGGCGATTTCGGACCCTTCGCGAAGAATCGCGATGCGGTTACCCATCTTGATCGCCTCGTCGATGTCGTGAGTGACAAAGACGATGGTTTTCTTCAAGTCTTGCTGCAGGCGGAGAAACTCGTTTTGCAGACGGTCACGGGTGATGGGGTCGATTGCTCCGAAGGGCTCGTCCATCAACAGCACATCCGGATCGGCCGCTAAGGCGCGGGCCACACCCACGCGCTGGGCTTGACCACCCGAGAGCTCTTTGGGGTAGCGCTCGCGGTAGGTCTTGGGATCCATGGAGACCACTTCGAGCAGTTCGTCCACGCGCTCGTCGATTTTCTTCTTATCCCAACCGAGGAGTTTGGGCACGGTGGCGATGTTTTCGGCGATCGTGCGGTGCGGGAAGAGTCCGACCTGCTGGATGACGTAACCAATCTTGCGTCGCAGCATGCTGGCGTTGATGCTCGTGACATCTTCACCGTCGAGGAAGAGTTTCCCCGAAGAGGGTTCAATCAGTCGGTTAATCAGCCGCAGCGTGGTGGACTTACCGCAACCAGAGGGTCCCACCAGGACCAATACTTCGCCGCGGATGACCTCGAGGGTCAAGCTGTTGACTGCGGGCTCTTCGGTGCCCCCGTATTGCTTGGTGACGTCTTCTAGTCTGATGAGAACGTCGTCGGTCATCGGATCCCCCTTGAGATCGTTGCGGTTTTCAGGACTTTCAGTCCAAGGTCAATAACGAAAGCCAGCAGCAGACACAGCAGTGTGCCGAGCCAGATGGATTCCAGAGAGTTCGGTAGTGGCAACCTCGCGAGGCCGCTCTTGATGAAGTCGCCGAGGCCACCGCCCGCAACCAGAGTCGCGATGGCCGCGATTCCGACGGTCAACATGGTGGCGATGCGCACTCCGGCGAGGATGACGGGCCAGGCCAGTGGGAGTTGGACCCGCAAGAGCACTTCCGTGTTGGTCAGACCCATCCCTTTGGCCGCTTCCAGCACGCTGGGGTCAACCTGCTCAAGACCGGTCACGGTGTTTCGCAACACCGGGAGGATTGCGTACAAAAACAGGGCGATAAAGGAGGGCCAAAAGCCCAGGCCCACCAGCGGGATAAAGATGGTGAACAGCGCCAGCGAGGGAATGGTGAGAAACACCGAGCCGATCGCGAGCGATAGTTCGCGGGCGAAAACGTTGTAACGGGTGAGCACGCCGATCATGATCGAAAAGGCGCTCGCCAGTCCCACCACGACGACAACGTAGAGGAGGTGCTCGAAGATGGCGTCTCGTACCTGTTCGGGGCGTCCCAAGAGGAACTCCCACAGACTCCCAATGAATTCCATAAATTCCTTTGTGAATGTGATGTGGGAGGGGGCAAAGCCCCCTCCCACATCCACTTACTTACTCGGCGAGTAGGCCCTCTTGAGCGAGGTAATCAGCTGCGACTGCGCGGGGGTCTTCACCCTCAGCAGAGACGCGAGCGTTCAACGCGGCCATCCGGTCGTTGTCGAGAGGCGAAAGCATGCTCTCCACAATCGAGTCGAAGGCTTCGGGAGCCTGGCTGTAGACCTCGTCACGGAGGTTGACCGAGACGTTATACAGGATGTTTACGCCCGGGTCTTCGACCAAGGTGAGGTCCAAGGCGGCAATCCGACCATCAGTGGTGTACACCTCACCGAAGTCGCAGTTGTTCGCTGCGGTCTCGGTGTAGATGAGTCCAGTGTCGAGAATCAGGCGCTGGTCTTCAGGAATGGTCAGGCCGGTAGCCTCTTCCATCAGCACAAGGCCGTCATCACGGGACGGGTATTCCGACTCCATACACACGATGGCGTCGGGTGTGTCCACCACGTATTCCATCATTGTCTGCAAGGAGTACGGTTCTCCACCATTTGCCTCAGTGGCGTCAGGACTGGAGGTGAACCCGTAGGTGTTGTTGAACGGGGCACGGTTCAACCAGTGGATTCCGTTCTCTTCGAGATCCTGAGCGCGCACACCCTCGGTGAGTTCGTCAGGGTCGAAGCTGGGGTCCGAGTTACCCAGGTGGGTGACCCAACCCGTTCCGTTGTACTCCATGTAGGTGTCGATGGCACCGGAGACGAGAGCCTCGCGGGCCACGCTGGTTCCACCGAGGTTCACCTGGTCGGTGACATCCGCACCAGCTGCTTCAAACGCTTCCACCAGCATGTAGCCGAGGATGAGCTGTTCGTCGAAGTCTTTCGATCCGACGGTGATGGACACTCCGGAGAGGTCGGTCGCTGGCGCGTCCGATTCTGTGGTCTCTTCAGCGGTGTCGTCTCCTGCCGGAGCGGGATCTTCCGCTACTTCACCCTCTCCGCCTGCGGCGCAGCCAGAAAGAACGAGAAGACTGGCGGCCCCAGCGGCCACAATCGCACTCTTATTGAATAACTTCATTCGTTTCGTATGCCTCCTTATGTTGTGCATAGGTGACCCCACCGTAAGGGCCTCGCTCGCCGGGCGTCGAATAGCGTTGTCCATATGTCAACCAGCTGTTAACGTGGTCTGGATGGCAACACACACCTCTGGTCTGGTCAGAGACCTCGACGTGTTGGAGCTTCTGGGCTCGGAAGAAGTCTTCGAACAGGGCGGCCTCGGCGTGGGCGACATCGCGGTGGAAACCGGTCGGGACAAAGCCCAAATTTCCCGTGTGTGCAGGACTCTTTTTGAAGTGGGACTCCTCGTGCGACACCCGGTGACCAAGAAATATGCCCTCGGCCACCGCCTGTACGCGATGGCTCTTCGAACCCGTGAGGCGCACCTCGCCGGCCTCGCCCAGCGCACCCTGTTGGAGCTCGTCGTGCAAGCAGAAGAATCTGCGCACCTGACCGTATTACGCGGAGGAGGGGTCCTCACGGTGCGCACCGAATTGTCCCAACACACGCTCCGGGACGGCAGCATGAGCGGCGTCACCCTGCCTGCGCTTCGCACCGCGTCGGGTCGGGCCATCCTCGCGACCTACTCAGATAGCGAATTATCGGCGTGGTGGGAAGAACACGGCGTCTGGCGGCCACCGCCCGAAGACACCCCACGGTTACCCAGAGACACTCCTCAACTGCGCAAGCTCAGGCGCCAGCCCGGGAGCATTAAAAGCTTTTCCGGCTTGAAACGGGTCGCGCGCAGAGTCCAGAAAGTCGGCTATGCGGTGAGCGTCGGTGAGCTAAACCCCAACATCGTGGATGCCGCGGCGGCGATCGTTGATCCCACCGGAACCGCCGTGGGGGCGATTGCTGTGGGGGCTGTGCGCGAGCGGATCGGCGGCCACTACGAACTAATGGGCGAGGCGGTCACCAGCCACGCGAGGCGCATCTCAGACATTTTGGCCAGCGCCGCGAGCGACTAGAACCCGGCCCTCTAGTAACCTGGAGCGGAGCTCACGAGGGGGCATCGAGTGGAGACCACAAGTGTCGTCGAATTAGCTATCGCGAACCTCCTCTCCCCGCCCGTATTGGCGTTCGCACTCGGGCTGCTCGCTGTGGCGGTGAAAAGCGACCTGCGCTTGCCTGAGCCGGTCTATCAAGCCATTTCGATTTACCTGCTGCTGGGTATTGGAATTAAGGGTGGGGTCGCGCTTCGCGACTCCTCGCTGCAAGAAATTTGGTTACCCATCGCGGTGACCCTCCTACTCGGTGTGTTGATTCCCCTCGGGGCCTACGTCATCTCCTGGTGGTTCACCCGGCTCGATGCGATAAACCGGGGTGCGCTGGCCGCCCACTACGGCTCTACGTCGCTGGTGACCTTCACCGCCGCACTCGTCTTTATTGAGTCTTCGGGGCAATTCGCCGAAGGCTACCTGGTGACACTTCTCGCCATTTTGGAAGTCCCCGGAATCATCGTGGGGCTGCTGCTGGCCTCCCGGGCGAGAAAAGGCGGAATCGCCTGGGGTGAATCCCTCCAAGAAGTCCTCTCCGGAAAATCAATCGTGTTGTTGGTCGGTGGGCTCGCCATCGGTGTGGCCAGTGGAAGCGCGGGTTTTGCCTCGATCGAGCCCTTCTTTGGTGGACTGTTCACCGGCGTGCTGACACTGTTTTTGCTGGAGCTCGGCATTGTTGCGGGCAGGCGACTACCGGATGTGAAAAGGACCGGCTGGGGTCTGGTCGCCTTTGGCACACTTTTCCCGCTCCTCGCCGGATTCGCCGGAGTGGCCGGAGGCCTCTTCGCCGGACTCTCGGTCGGGGGCGCCGCCCTTCTCGGGGTCCTCTCGGCCTCGTCGTCTTACATCGCCGCGCCGACTGCCGTCCGCCTGGCCCTGCCAGAAGCGAGCCCCGGAATTTACCTCACCGCCAGCCTGGGAATTACCTTCCCGTTTAACCTCATCGCAGGGATTCCCCTGTACTACTGGTACGCCGAGACATTGGGGGGACTCATCGGATGGAACTAACGTCGAGAACGGTCGTGACGATTGTCGCCGAATCGGCCCTCGAGTCCCGACTGGTCGCCGATCTGAGCGCGGCGGGTGTGCCCGGCTACACGGTCACCCCCGCACACGGTGCGGGGGTTCGCGGTCAGCGAGAAGGTGACATTCAGGGCGGAAACATTCGCATCGAGACGGTGCTGCCACACGACACTGCTCTGGGCATCCTCGCGATGCTCCAAGACAAATACTTCTCCCACTACGCCTGTGTCGCGTGGTTAAGCCAAGCCTCCGTGGTGCGGGGGGAACACTTCTAGCCTCAGGCCTCGTCAGTCGCGTGGCGAGACGAACCCGCTCGGAGGAAGGCACCCTCCGGGTCATTTCGTCGGATGAGGCTCTGATGCACGACGCCGAGCGAGAGCACCACCAGCACGAAGGCGGGAAGAAGGTCCTCGATCCACCACTCCACATCCGGTTGCACGATGAGAATGTTGTCCTCGGACCATCGCTCGGCGGACGCCTTATCCCCATCCCAGGAGACGGCACCGGTGTCATCGACGACGAAGTCCCGGCTATCGACCAGGCTTCGGCCATCACGGCTGGTCGCCTTGGCGACAACAGAGTATTCACCGGCGGCCAGAGTGCTTCCTAACTCTACGGAGTGGTAGTAGTACTCGTCTGCGCTGACGGTGTCGGAGAGAAGTTCCTGGCCCGAGGGCTCCACGGTGAGGCTAATGCGGGAGCCCTCGTCTAAGTCGCCGCCGTTGAGGGCCACCTCGACCGGGTCCTCCGAGGCGTTGGGTCCAGAGATCGCCTGGACGGAGAGGAAGGGTTGACTGCGCAGGGAATCGATCGCGGACGAGCCGAAACCAAAACCCATTATTCCCACCACGACGGCGAAGACAATGGAGAGAACAAAAGACAGCCGCCTGGCTCCCAGGGTGATTCGACTGCGCGAGCTCGCCTCCACCGGCCCATTGGCAATAGCCCGCTCGCCATAGATGGTGCCGGCAACAATGCCCGCACCGATGAGAAATTGAATGGCGACCCACACCCACACTTCGAGTGAGTTACCCGTCGCGTCGTAGACAATCAGTCCGACAATGAGCGCGATCGCGCTCGCCACAATCGGAATCGCGTAGGCAGCGCCGAGATCGCGTCGCGGCTGGGAACCAGAGGCGTTGGAGGGGTCAGCCTGTGGGGGTGACGCGGTGGGCACACCATCGGCCGAGGTGAACTCGGAAGATTTCGGCAGCGAGTCGTGTCGGAACACAAAGCCCTTGAGCAGAACGGTGAGCACGAGGGCCGTGTAGAGAAGAATCGGGGCGTACACGTTGCCCAGTCGCACGAGCAGGTCAGGGCGTTGCCCGGGGCCAACGAAGCCCTCGATAAAGGTTCCGATGGCGAGAATGGCTGCGAGCGCCATCGACACGATCAAGACCAGTGTGGCGAAACGGTGGGCGGCGCGCTCCAGTCGGGCCTCGCCACCGAGGGCAACACGCTCCCTGATGGCCACGCGCTGACTCCACAGTGCCGCCACGGCGGGCACCGCCACGGCGAGGAACACTAGATAGGTGGAAACGGCCACTGCCGGATCGCTGCCGACCAGGTTGCCGTCGTCAAAAACGTTGCGCACAAAAAGATCGGAGTACTGCGCGAGCAGGACCAGCGCCCACGCCACAATCGCCCCGATCAGGGGAGCGGCGATGGCGCGGGAAACAGGGGAGCGCATAATCGCCAGCCTAGGTGTGCGTGCTCGCCTGTCGAACCAGGGCGCGCACGAGGCGATCGTCTGAGGCGTCTTCTTCCGGATGCCACTGCACGGCCAGGCAAAAGTCTTTCTCGGGCCACTCCACCGCTTGGACCACCCCGTCACCACCTCTGGCTGAGATCACCAACCCGGGCGCGAGCTGGTCGATTGCTTGGTGGTGTTGAACCGGTCCGTTCACCTCGACATCGCCGCCCAGGGCGTCCTGAAGCATCGAGCCCGGCTCGATGCTGATGGGCTCTGGGGTGAAAGAGTGACCGGGTTTTCGGTAGCGGTCGTGGCCGACCACATCAGGGAGGTGTTGGTGCAGGGTGCCACCCAAATGGACGTTGAGCATTTGAGCACCCCGACAAATACCCAGAATGGGTAAGTCTGCCTCCAGTGCGGCCGTGAGCAGGGCGTCCTCACTGGCGTCTCGGAGAGTGTCGAATCCTTCGTGTCGCGCCGAGAGCTCCTGGGAGTATCGAGCGGGGTCAATATCGGAACCGCCGGTGAGCAGTAGGCCATCCAGCCTGCTCATGACCTCTCGCGCCTGGGGTGCATCCAATGGTTGCGGTGGCAGGAGGACGGCGGTGGCGCCGCTTCGAGTGACGGAGTCGAGGTACTGCCCGGGCAGCGACGCGAGCTCACCGTCATAAATGGTCATCGTCCCGTGGGTGCGGTAACAACTGAGCCCGATGACTGGATTCGCCATGGTGGACTACTCGGCCAGCACGCCGCGGAAGTACTGCACCGTCTGGTCGAGCCCCTCGCGGAGCTGGACGCTCGGTTCCCACCCGAGCTCCGAGGTGGCCAGGCTGATATCGGGTTTTCGCTGCTTCGGGTCATCTTCTGGCAGCGGCTGGTAGTCGATGGGCGAGGTACTCCCGGTCGCCTCCAGCACGGCGTGGGCCAACTCGTTCATGGTGAACTCGCCCGGGTTGCCGAGATTGACCGGGCCCACCAGGCCCCGATCGTTATCCATGAGTCGCACAAACCCCTCGACCAGGTCGGAGACGTAACAAAATGAGCGTGTCTGCGAACCGTCACCGTAAATCGTGATCGGCTCACCGCGGAGAGCCTGGAGGATGAAGTTACTGACCACCCGGCCATCGTCGGGTGCCATGCGCGGGCCGTAGGTGTTGAAAATTCGCGCCACTCGAATATCCATTCCGTGTTGCCGGTGGTAATCGAAAAAGAGTGTTTCGGCGGCGCGTTTTCCTTCGTCGTAGCAGGCGCGAGGGCCAATGGGGTTGACCTTCCCCCAATACGACTCCGGTTGCGGGTGGACTTCCGGGTCGCCGTACACCTCCGAGGTGGAGGCTTGGAAGATGCGCACTCCCAAACGTTTGGCCAAACCGAGCATGTTGATTGCCCCCAACACGCTGGTCTTTGTGGTTTGGACGGGGTCTCGCTGGTAGTGGATGGGGGAGGCGGGAGAGGCGAGGTTATAAATGGCATCGACTTCGACGTACAGGGGGAAGGTGATGTCGTGACGAATCACTTCGACATTTAACTGGTTGTGCAGGTGCCACAGGTTTTTCTTACTCCCCGTGAAGAAATTGTCGACAACGATCACTTCGTGGCCGTCGGCCACCAGTCGATCGGCGAGGTGGGAGCCGAGGAAACCGGCTCCGCCGGTGACGAGGATGCGCATCACCACATGCTAGGCGATAGTGACCCGCCGCCTGCTCTCGACAAACCAGCCAGTGGCGGAAACCAAGACCACGACCACGGACACCAGGGCGGCTACCTCCAGGGGGCGACCCATCAGGGCCACCGCTGCGTCGGTGGCCAGAGACGGACCGTGGTTGTGAATAAAGACTCGTGCGACGAAGACCGGAAGGAGTGTCACCAGTGGTGTCACCACGCCGATGGCGATCCAGGCTAGGTCTCGACGCCTCGCAAACCACAGCCCCAGCCCGGTGAAACCGACGGCGAGCAGGGCAAGCCACGGGTCAGCTGCCGCGGCGATACTGTAGCCGCGCTGCCAGGTCTCCGGTGGCTCGACCGTGAACAGTGGGAGAGAGACTTCTGGGATGGGAAGGCGCTCTAAGCCGGCGAAGCCAGAGTCGGCAATGTCATCTCGAACCAGTTCCAAAAACGGTTGTAGCGGGAGGGCGATGTCGATCTCGCCGCCGTTGATGACGGCGTCTTGGAACGAGCGGTGCGAATTGCCCACGGCGGTGCGCCAACTCGTGGCGAAGGCTTCGCTGGCGACAATGTCGGCCGCCGTATTTTCCACCTGGTTGGTGAGTTGATCAATGAGCGGCTGGATGAGCCCTTCGGCACTGTCTTGGAGGCCCTCTGGCAGAGCATCCGGCACTCCCGCGGATTCCACAAGGAAGGAGATAACGGCTTCCGAGGTAAACGCTTCGGTGAGGGGTTGGAGCGCTTGCTCGACTAGCTGTTGCTGAATGTCGGGTCGTTCAATCAGGGGCTCCAGGGAATCCGCAACGTATTCGGTGTTCTCCACGACCTCGACCACACTGTGGGCGCTGAGGGCAACGGGCGACATCGCGAGGCCCAATCCGATGAGCACAGCAGAGCCGCGGGTAGACCACGGTGTCGTGCGGTCAGGGATACTCATGCTTCCATTGTCTCAAGCTGAGGCCACCGCGGTGAGTGTTCACCTTTTGTTTACCCAAGAAAACCAGAATCGGCCGATGTTCGCATCGCCAGGGAGGGTCGCGATTGACGGTCTTGTCCGCACCGCCCACCCCGAGAGTTTTCCTTTCGTTCACCACTTGACCACTGGGCGTCTACGTAAGGCTTTGAATATGGGGCGCGGGCAGAAAACACTGCCCTCATTCAATCCAAGAGGAGAAGTATCACTGTGAAAAAGCACCTGATCGCTCCGGTCGCCGCATTGTCGGCCGGGCTTTTGCTGCTCTCCGCGTGTGCGACCGAAGCGGAAGAGCCGGCACCGGCTCCTACCGAAGCCGCTGAGGAGACCACCGAAGAGACCACTGAAGAAACCGCTGAACTGTCCGGCACCGTGTTGCTGGATGGCTCCAGCACCGTGGGTCCGTTTGCTGAGGTGGCCGCTGAGCTGTTCCAGCAGGAGACCGGCGTCGAGGTTACTGTGGGTATCTCCGGTACCGGTGGAGGCTTCGAGAAGTTCTGCAACGGTGAAACCGATGGCTCGAACGCTTCGCGTGGCATCAAGGACGAAGAAAAGGCTCTGTGCGACGAGAACGGTGTCGAATTCGGCCAGATCACCGTCGCTAACGACGCCCTCTCGGTCGTTGTCAACCAGGACAACCCCCTCGAGTGCATCACCACCGAGCAGCTTTCCGCGATGTGGAACGTTGACTCGACTGTTGCCACCTGGGGTGAAGTGGACGGCCTCGACGCCGGCGACCTTGCCAGCGAAGACCTCGTCCTCTACGGTCCCGGAACTGACTCGGGAACCTTCGACTTCTTCACCGACGAAATCAACGGCGAGTCGGGCAACATCCGCACCGACTACACCAACATTGGTGAAGATGACAACCTGGCCGTCCAGGGTGTTGCTGGTGGCGTGGGAGCCATGGGATTCATCCCTTACTCCTTCTACCAGGAGAGCTTGGACGAAGTGAAGGGTCTCGCCATTGACTCCGGCAACGGATGTGTGGAGCCCACCGTCGAGAACCTTCTCGCTGGTGACTACACCCCGCTCGGCCGTGGCCTGTTCATGTTCCCGGCTTCGGAAGCCCTCGAGCGCCCCGAGGTGCTCGCGTTCTACGAGTTCGTGATCGACAGCAACGAAGACATCGCCGCTGGTGCTGGTCTGGTCGCTCTGACCGACGAGCAGAAGGCTGAGCAGCTCGAAGTTGTTGCCGGACTCGGCAGCTAGAACACTGTTCGACAAGTCACTGTTGGGGATGATGGAGAGATTGGTTAGGTTCGTCTAGACATGTCTTCATCAACAGTGCAGTCGGCCTGGAGTGGTGCGCCACAGCGGCGCACCCTCCAGGCCGAATCCCCCCGCTACGGAGAGAAGCTCATCATTGGGTTTCTGTTTCTCACCGCGGCGATATCGGTGGGGGTCACGACCGCCATCGTTATTTCACTGTTTCAACCGCTACCCGGTTTCTTCCAAGAGATTTCCATCGTCGAGTTCTTCTCCGAAACGGAATGGTCTCCCGGGTACACCGATCCAAAGTTTGGCGTCTGGCCCGTGGTGGTCGGGACGTTCATTGTCGTTATCACCGCGATGCTCGTCGCGGTGCCGCTGGGGCTTCTCTCCGCGATTTACCTCTCCGAGTACGCCCCCAATCGGGTGCGGAAGTCGATCAAACCGGTCCTCGAGGTCCTGGAGGGAATCCCGACCGTTGCGACAGGCTTGTTCGCCTTCTTCTGGTTGCGCCCCTTTTTGGAATACCTCACTCCCTGGCTGCCGTGGTCGGGAATTTTCTCCACCGGCGTCGCGGGCTTCGCGGTGGGGCTCATTATCATTCCGTTGATTGCCTCAGTCGCTGACGACGCGATGCGCTCTGTGCCGCGCGCGCTGCGGGAAGGCGCTTACGCCCTCGGCGCCAGCAAAATGCGTGTGGCACTGAGGGTTGTGGTCCCGGCCGCTATTTCGGGAATTATTGCCGCCTTCGTTCTTGGCGCCTCGAGGGCTGTGGGCGAGACCATGATTGTGTTGCTGGTGGCTGGCGCGGGCTCGCCGTCGTTGTCGTTTAACCCGTTCGAAGCGACCCAGACGATGACCGCCTACATCGCGAGCCGGGCGACCGGTGAGATTGCGGTGGGGTCAATCGTCTACGACACCATTTTTGCTGTCGGATCGCTGCTGTTTCTCATCACTCTGATTTTCAACATGATTGCGATTCGGTTCGTCGAGCGATTCCGGGAGGTATACGACTAATGTCCTCTTCGACTCCTCGGTCGTCGATGCGCTCAGCCGCTGCGGTAGCGGGTGCACGATCCACAGTAAACAGCCAATTCCAGTCGAAAGACGCTTGGGCGGAAGTCGGCCGGGCCCTGTTCGTCGGCGTGATGATCGCTGCTCTGTCCGTCGCCATTGTCGCCATTTTCGCCATCCTCGCGTGGGCGTTCGTGGAAGGGCGCACACGAATCGATCTCGACCTGCTCACGAACGGCCCGTCGACCGTGAACCGTGCCACCGCGGGTTACAGCGTCGCCATTGCGGGAACGCTGCAAATTATCGCCGGCGTGGTCGCGCTGATTGTTCCGCTCGGGGCGGGAGCCGCTATCTACC
Organism: Pontimonas sp.; assembly: GCF_031581085.1. NCBI lineage: Bacteria > Bacillati > Actinomycetota > Actinomycetes > Micrococcales > Microbacteriaceae > Pontimonas > Pontimonas sp. Next base: position 107,277 of record NZ_JAVLBO010000002.1, on the reverse strand, counting down.
TGGAGCAGTTTGCTGATCGCACGAAGTGGTACAACCGGCTCATTGAGCTGAACATTCAAAACCTCGCTGGTGTGCCCTCCATTGTGTTTGGCATCCTCGGTCTCGCGTTCTTTGTGCGAGGACCCTTTAGCTGGGGATTCGTGGCGGCAGCGGGTTCGGCGACAATTGCTCTGCTGGTCTTGCCCACCGTGATTTTGGCGTCACGAGAGGCGATTCGTGCCGTGCCGTCATCGATTCTTGAGGGCTCGCTCGCTCTCGGTGTGACCCGTTGGCAGGCGGTGCGCAAGCAGGTCTTGCCCGCGGCGTTCCCCGGTATTCTCACCGGCATCATCTTGGCGATTTCCCGTGCGATCGGTGAGGCGGCCCCGCTGCTGTTGGTGGGAGCGTTGACCTTCGTGACGTTCTACCCGAACTTCTTCGACGGCGGCTTTTCCGCGCTGCCGGTGCTGATTTATAACTATGCAGGTCGCGCCCAAGAAGAGTTTCAGATTCTTGCGGCCGCGGGCGTGCTGTTGATGTTGGTGATTTTGTTGGCTATCAACTCGGTGGCCATCTGGCTTCGTGCCCGATACGAGAGGACGTGGTAGCAGTGTCGATGGCTGCAGCAGATATGGGAGAAGCGACGACAATGAAGGAAGAAGTCTTTTCGCTCAAAGATGTGTCGGTGTATTACGGCAACAACTTGGCCGTCGACTCGGTCAACCTTCCCGTCTACAAGAACGAAATCACCGCACTGATTGGGCCCTCGGGCTGTGGCAAATCCACGATTTTGCGCTCGCTCAACCGCATGAACGACCTGATTCCCGGCGCGCGTGTTACCGGGGATGTGCTCTACCACGGTGAGGACATCTATGGCCCGACCGTGGACCCTGTTCAGGTGCGCAAAATCATCGGAATGGTGTTTCAAAAGCCCAACCCGTTCCCCAAGTCCATCTACGACAACATCGCCTTTGGCCCCCGCACGATCGGGATGAAGGGCGACATGGACGAAATCGTCGAAAACGCTCTGCGCTCGGCGGCCCTCTGGGATGAAGTGAAAGACCGTCTTAAAGACAACGCCTTTGGCATGTCCGGTGGTCAGCAGCAGCGCCTCGTCATCGCCCGGTCGATTGCCGTCAACCCCGATGTGATCCTGATGGACGAACCGTGCTCGGCGTTGGACCCGGTCTCCACCTTCAAAATCGAAGACTTGATGAACGAGCTGAAAGAGAAGTACACCATCGTCATCGTGACCCACAACATGCAGCAGGCGGCCCGGGTCGCCGACCGCACCGCGTTCTTTACCGTGGTCTCCGACGACGAAGCAGGAAGTCGCATCGGGACGCTGGTCGAACACGACGAGACGTCCAAAATCTTCGAAAACCCCACCAACGACAAAACCCGCGACTACGTCACGGGTCGTTTCGGATAACCTCGCCGCGGGGCGGCCCCCACGGGGCGGCCCACACGCTGTGGCAGACACGCTGGTGCCTCCACTTCACTGGAGCGCACGGGCTTTATGGCAGAACCCCTGTTGCCCTCGGCGGTAGCCTGGGGCAATGAGCGGTAATCTCCCGACCACCCAGAGAGCCCACGCGGTGTGGCGCGACAGCGAGGATCCCCTGGGGCGCTATCCCGGTCAGTTTTTCCGGGCCGATCCGGATCAGTGTTACCTCGATGGCAACTCACTGGGTCGACTGCCCCTTGCGACGAAAGACGCTCTGGAGTCTTTTCTCACTGATGGGTGGGGCACTGAGTTGGTCGATGGCTGGAGTCACTGGATCGATGAGCCGGAACTAGCCGGCGATCAGTTGGCTCGGGCGGTCCTCGGTACCGGGCCCGGGCAGTCGCTCGTTACCGACAGCACGTCGGTGAACCTCTACCAACTCTTCACGGCAGCGATTGATGCGCAACCGTCGAGACGAACCGTCATCATCGACTCGGCCAACTTTCCCACCGACCGCTACATCCTCCAAGGCATTGCCAAAGCGCGGGGCTTGACGCTGGTGACTCTCGACGTCGACCAGTCTGGAGGGCCTGGAGCCGTTCGGATGGATACCGATATAGAGCGGTTCGACCCCAACGCCCTGGAGTCGTTGCTGAGCGAAGATGTTGCGGTGTTGACCCTGCAGGCGGTGAACTACCGCTCGGGGACGCGTCAGCCGGTGCGAGAAATTACCGAAATGGCGAGGAAATATGGAATCCCGGTGGTCTGGGACTGCTCCCACGCAGCCGGATCAGTGGTGTTAGATTTCGACGGCAACGGGGTCGACCTCGCCGTGGGCTGTACGTATAAGTACTTAAACGCTGGGCCCGGTTCACCGGGATGGCTGTTTGTGCGAAAAGAGTGGCAGGAGCGTCTTCAGGTCCCCATCCAGGGGTGGTTTGCTCAGGCCGACCAGTTCGCGATGGGGCCACTTTTTGATCCGGTGGACGGTATTCGCCGCTTCCAAATCGCGAGCCCTCCCGTCATGGGCATCCGGGCTGTCCAGTCCAGCCTGGACATGATTGAGCGCGCGGGGATGGCCGCCATTGAAGAAAAGGCCCAGCGGGGAACCCAGATGATGGTGGAGCTTTTTGACGCCTGGCTCGCTCCACTAGGTTTTGCGCTTCAGACCCACAGGAATGCAGAGTATCGGGGTGGACACATCGCCGTGACACACCCCGAGGCCAAGCAGATTGCCCTGGCCATGCGGCAACTCGGTAACGTCATTCCCGACTACCGTGAGCCGTCAATGATTCGTCTGGCGATGTCACCGCTCGCGACGACCTATCAGGAAGTGTGGGACGGTATGGATCGGATGCGGGAGCTCGTGGAGTCAGGGCGTTACCGAGACGCCACCGCCGAAGCGTCAAGGGTGACCTAACAGTCCACCCGCACCCCTCCGCGCTATCGAGGCGTTATCGGGGTGAGTCGATAAACGTTGGGCCCTCGACGCTGTGGCTTTCACCGCGAGCCGGCGGGGTGTAGCTGCAACGATCTCCCGGACATAACTGCGGGGGTTCTTTCGCGAAGAGGCGCTGGAGTTCGCAACCGACGCAAATTCCCATGGCCGCTTCGAGAAACAACAGAACCAGACACAGCCCACACAGCGCCAACATCCAGATTGCGGGAAAGCCCAGCCAGCCAAATCCCAGACACCCCACACTCGCCAGTCCAAAGCCCAGCCACCAGGCGAAGCGTTTCTGGGGGGCTCCCACCCATTCGGGTCGTTGCCAACGGACCATCAACGCGCCGATTGCCATGGCTGGGGCAAAGCGGTGGCTGAGGGTGAGGCGCACCATCATTTCGATGAGAAAGAGCGCTCCAAAGGTGCGCATGGGCTGAAAGTCACCGGTGTAGAAAGCGGCCATCCAGGCAGCAAACCCCACAAGAAAGAGCAGGCCGGCCGACGCACGGACCGCACGTTCGTTAAAGACCGGGATGTCGATGCCCTCGACTTTTTCACCAAAACTTGGCGCATCGTCTTTCGTCGCAGTCGCTGTGCTCACCCGCCCCACTATACCAGGGGGGGTATATGAATTCGACCCCTATCCCCAGCGTTAGGCTTAACCAATGCCCCCAACCCGCGTGAAAGCTGACGTCGCCGATGCCCTTCACACCGGATCTCCGGTGGTCGCACTGGAATCGACAATCATCTCCCATGGGTTACCACACCCCGACAATTTTGAGGCCGCCAAGCGTTTTGAGGCACTCGTGCGGGAATACGGAGCGACCCCGGCAACAATCGCCGTCATCGACGGTGTAGCCCGGATTGGTCTTGAGGATGGTGAGCTCGAACTCATTGCCAGCGCCGATGACGTGGAGAAGCTGAGCGTTCGCGACCTGCCCATCGTGATGGCCCGTGGTGGTCACGGAGCCACCACGGTGGCTGCGACAGCTTTCCTCGCCGCCACAGCAGGCATTTCAGTGTTTGCCACCGGCGGACTCGGCGGGGTCCACCAGGGGGCGAACACCAGCTTTGATGAATCGGCTGACTTGGGCACCCTCGCCCACACCCCAGTCGCAGTGGTGTCAGCGGGTGTGAAATCTGTTTTGGATATCCAGGCCACCCTGGAGCGGCTCGAAACACTGAGCGTCCCCGTCCTCGGTTACGCCACAGATGTCTTTCCCCGCTTTTGGCTGCCCCGCAGTGATTTCCCGGTAGACCACCGGGTGGATAGCCCCGAAGAGGTCGCAGCCGTCTTGGCTTCCCTTCGGCAACTCGGTCTCGATAGTGGAGTGTTGGTGGCCAACCCCATACCGGAGGACAAAGCCTGGAGCGTGGACGAGCACGACCGCCTGGTTGACCAAGCATTCGCCGCCGCCAATCAGGAGGGTATTCGCGGCAAAGAGGTCACCCCGTTCCTGTTGGATTACATTCAACGCGAATCCGGTGGTGACAGCCTTCGGGTGAACCTCGACGTCGTTGCCCACAACATTGAGGTCGCGGCGGGTATCGCTCGAGCGGTCAGCGAACGGGCTTCATCCAGTGACTAAAGCGTGGGCCTTAGTGGTCGGCGACATCATTGACGACGTCCACGTGGTCGCCGACGGACCCATTCGTCAAAACACCGACACCCTCGCCACTATTCAGGTCCGACCGGGAGGCTCCGCCGCGAACACGGCATGCTGGTTAGGGCATCTGGGTGCGTCGGTGAATTTCCTCGGGCGGGTCGGGGCGGACGATGAGGTGCGCCACCGGGTTGAATTTGAACGCTTCGGGGTAGACGCCACTCTTCAGGTCGAACCCGGAGGGCACACGGGAACAATCATTGTGATTGGTCAGGGTTCCTCCAGGACCATGCTGAGTGACCGGGGGGCAAACCTCACCCTGGACGTGTCCGACATCGGCTTCGACGACACCAACGCCCCTCGAGTGCTCCATCTCACCGGGTACAGCTTTTTCCACCGCGAAACGTTAGATGATCTGTTGGAATTGATGGACCGAGTGGTCCAGCGTGGCGGTGACGTGGTGTTGGATGCGTCCTCGTCGGGCTTCCTGGCAGATCACGGGGCTGCGTGGTGGTGGGAGATTGCCCGGCACGCCACGGTGTTGCGCGCCAACGAAGACGAAGCCCATTTCCTCACCGGGTCGAAAGATCCGATTGAGGCGGTGGAGATGTTCACCCACCACGGTGTGACCGGCATTGTCACACTGGCAGAAGAAGGGGCAGTGTGTGCCAGGCCGGGTCAGTCGGCTAGCCATTTTTCGGGCCATCCGCTCGGGCCTGAGGGTCTTGTGGATCCCACCGGGGCTGGCGATTCGTTTAGCGCAGGGGTGGTTTCCCAATTGTTGAGTGGGGGCTCACTCGAGCAAGCCGTGACTGAGGGACTTCGTGTATCAGCGCTTGCGGTTACCCAGTTAGGGGCGAGGCCTTCGTCGCGTCAAAAGCGCTGAGTGCTCTCCCCCGGGATTCTTTGAGGTCAAGGATGGGATCTGGGTAGTCATCGGTCCCCCATTCGGGCAGCCACTTCCTTCGGTAGCTCCCGTCGGGGTCAAACCGGTCTGCTTGGACGACCGGGTTAAACACACGGAAATAGGGGGCTGCGTCGGTGCCACAGCCCGCAACCCACTGCCAACTCCCCGGATTATTGGCCTCGTCGGCGTCGACCAGCCTGTCCCAAAACCACTGCTCGCCAAGCCGCCAGTGCACCAGCATGTTTTTGACCAGAAACGACGCGGTGACCATCCGCACCCGGTTGTGCATGTACCCGGTGCGCAAGAGCTGACGCATCCCGGCATCGACCAGGGGTATTCCAGTGAGCCCCCGATGCCAGGGTTCCAGTTCGGAGTTTTCTGGCCACCGCCAGGGGAACTGGTCGAAAGCGGGCTTGATGTTCTGGGTGTGGAGCTGAGGGTGTTGGTAGGCCACGTTGATGGTGAACTCTCGCCAGCCGATTTCGCTCAAGAACTTCTCGACGTTCGCCCGGGCATCGGGCTGAGTCACCTGGTGGGTCTGGTGCCACACCTGGTGAGGGCTTATTTCACCAAAGCGCAGGTGCGGGCTCAACATGGACGTCGCGTCGATCCCGGGTTCATCCCGGCGGTGATACAGCGCGAGCCCGGTCTCGAGAAACGCCCCCAGTCGATCGTTGGCGCCATCCTCTCCCGGCGTCCAGTGGTCGCTGAGACTGGCAGACCACTCGGGTGAATCGGGCTCCAGCGCCCATTCGGCAAGCTGCTCGGATTCCACGCTCTCTACTGCGGGCAGCGCTGTGGGGGTGGACAGTGGTTGTCGAGGCGGCTCACCGGAGAGGCAGCTGCGCCAAAACGGGGTGAACACCTGGAAGGGCTTATCGTCTTTGGTCGTAATCGTCCAGGGTTCAAACAGCACGTTCGCGTGGAAGCTGTGCGCGTCCACCCCCTGGGCTCGAAGCTGGGCCTTGAGGTCCTGGTCAATCGCTCGAGACGCGCCGTAGCGGCGATTCCAGGCGATCGCTCCGGCGCCGACCTCACTGACCAGCGCCGCGATGGTCTCCCTGGCGGGGCCGGAGCGGAGCGTGAGCGCACTTCCTAACTCCCGAAGAGAGGTGTCCAGCGCGAGTAGTGAGCGGTGTAGCCACCATTTGCTGGCGGAGCCCAGCGGTCTGATTTCTGGCGAGTGTTGGTCAAAAAGGTAGAGGGCGACAATCGGCTCGCCTCGCTCGATGGCCCAGTGGAGGGCGGGGTGATCGCTGATGCGCAGGTCGTCTCGGAACCAGACAATGGTGGGCGATGGCACACCCCCAGATTACGCGGGTCGGCGTGTGTGGTCGCTGGAGACAAAGAGAAGGGCCGGTCGCCGAGGCGAGCGACCGGCCCTGTATCCCTTGCACCAAGAGTGTTCTGCAATCACATTCACGAGAGTTGTCACAGCAAACAACTGACGATGACTTCAATGTATAACGAAACGGTAACGCTGTCTAGTGACCAAATCGTTATTTAACCTAATGGCCACTTTCTTTTCGCCATTCTTTAGACACCGACGTCTGGTGAGGGGCCCTGACCAAAGACGATCGTCACGTCGGCGTGACGATCGAATCGGTAGCCCTGGCCCCGCACGGTGCGGACAATGTCCGGGTAGGGCTCCAGCTTCTGTCGAAGACGGCGCACGTAGACATCGATGGTGCGCTCATTCGGGGCGTCGCCGGATTCCAAACCCCACAGGTGGTTGATGATCGCCTGCCTCGCCACGGATTGTCCCTCGCGCAACACCAGAAACTGCAGGAGTTCAAACTCGAGAAAGGTGAGGGCGGCGACAACACCGCCGAGCACCACTTTCTTGCGCGAAATGTCGATGACCACGCCGTCTGGTTCGTTTTGTGGTTGATGCTGCTCTGCCAGAGCGCGCAGTTTCCCCGGGTCGTGTAGCGCTAAGCGCACCAATTCCAAGTTATCCCCGGGGGTCCCCCGGGGAGCCAGCGCAATCGTCGCGTGGGTCTTTGCCCCCGGGGCACTCTGGGTGACGCGGTCTTTGAGGACGTGAACGAGGTCGGCGAGGGACATTCCGGCCGCCGCGGCGGCGTCCTCATCGAGTCCCACATAGAGCGCGAACCCGCGAGCCTGGTTGTCTGCGCTAGTCGGCGAGTCCATAGAGACGATCTCCCGCATCACCCAAGCCGGGGACAATGTAGCCCTGGTCGTTTAGCCGCTCATCCAGTGCGCCCAGCACGATCGTGACATCCCGATCACCGCTGGCCTCCTCGAGTGCCGCCACACCCTCCGGGGCGGCTAAGAGACAAATCGCGATGATGGACCGGGCGCCCCGCTGGAAGAGAAACTCGTGGGCTTGAGCCAGTGATCCGCCGGTCGCCAACATCGGATCGAGCACCAGAGCGGTGCGACCAGATAGGTCTTGGGGGAGTCGCTCGGCGTAGGTGGTGGCCCGCAGGGTGTCTTCGTCGCGCACCATTCCCAAAAAACCCACTTCGGCGCGGGGCAGTAGCGCCAACATCCCATCCAACATGCCCAGCCCGGCCCGCAAAATCGGGACAATGAGCGGCCCAGGGGAGGGCATTTCCACCCCCGACGCGCTGGCCACCGGAGTGTCGACCTGCACCTTGGCGACCTCGATGTCTGAGGTCGCCTCGTAAGCCAGGAGCGTCACCAGCTCCCTCGTCAACGCCCGAAACTCAGGAGTGTCAGTGCGCTGGTCTCGAAGGCGGGTGATTTTTTCCGCAACGAGAGGGTGGCTGGAGACCTGTTGGCGCATGGGCCAAGGGTAGCGCAGGGCGGAAAAGCCACTGCGGTCTCTTACGCTTAATGACATGGGTTATTCCCCGCTGGAAAATGTTCATCCCGACTCGCGGCCCAGTCGCGATCAGATGGAGCAGTGGATGCAACGCGCCCTGCAGAACGCGCGGGTGGCGACGCAGCAAGGGGACGTGCCAGTGGGTGCAGTCGTCGTGGGCTCCGACAAAGAGGTCATCGCCGAGGGCCACAACACCCGCGAAGCGGAGCATGATCCGACCGGGCACGCCGAAATTGTCGCTTTAAGGCGGGCTGCCCAGACTCTCGGAAGTCCTCGACTCGATGGCTGCACTCTTGTCGTTACCCTCGAGCCCTGTGTCATGTGTGCCGGGGCAATCACCCAGTCGGGTATCAGTCGGGTTGTTTACGGCGCAGCCGACCACAAAGCCGGTGCGGCCGGGGGCGGGCCACACGACTTGGTGCGCGACCGGTCCTTGCCCCACCGGGTGGACGAGGTCATCGGTGGGGTCCTCGCCGACCAATCGGCAGCTCTTCTCCGTGACTTCTTTGAGCCGCTGCGCGATTAAATCAGACGCACTGTGCGACGCAGCGGACGGTGGAGTGTTGCGGGCCTAGCCCATCACCACACCGGGCCACAGCACCGCCACGAATACATCGATGAAAGCAAGCCCACCGGCGGTGTGGAAAAACGGCATCAGCTTGCGTTCATTACCGGCGAGGCCCCCGCGCTGTCGGAGGAAGCCGATCAACGCCGCGGTGAGGGCGACCAGCGCGACACCGGTTTTGACCGCAATCTTGATGTGGTCCACAGCGACATCCGGATCATCCGCCAGACGCATTTCGGCCAGACCCGTCAGGACTAAACCGGTGACCAGCTGGACGATGGTGCCGGCGAGTACCCAGTTAAAGGGGTAGCCGCTGCGAGAGCGCAGGTGGAGCAAAAAGGGGCCAATAATCATGGCCAGCCCAATGAAGTGGGCAATCAGCGTGAGGTTTCGGGCCAGTTCCATAGCAGTGCGTCCGTTCTCGTCAACAGGGTGTCTGGTCAGTCTGATGCCCGAATGACGATGACGTCCGTCTCGGGTTCACTCCAGTCGGGGTCGCGCACAAGGTCGGGCTCCAAAAACACGTCACACTCTTCACCGAGTGCCTCTTTCACGCGACGCTTCGCGTCGCGCAAGGCGTGGGAGATGACGTGGTTGGGAAGCGTCTCGACCATGGCGACCCCGGCCGCCACGACCAAGGTCTTTTCTGCCTTGTCCTTCACGACGGTGAGGCGCAAGACCGATTCGATGTCGGGACTATCGAGCAGGGCGTTGGCCACCACCTGGCGACGCTCTGACTCTGTGGAAGACGTGTTCGACTCGGACATTGACGCTCACTCCCTCGACCGTGTCGGTGACTCCAACATACACTGGCGTAATGAACGCTACCCTGCCTCGTATTGCTCTTGTGGGAACCGGAAAAATGGTGGGAGCAATTCTGGAAGGGCTCCTCCAACCCGATGTGTCCCTCGAGGCGCTTCGCGCGACTACTCAGAGTGGCTCCTCAGCGTCCCTCCTCGTCGAGCGTGGCGTCGAGGCCAAAAGCGTGGAAGAAGACGCCGGCGCCAATCGCTGGGCGGTGGAAGACGCCGATATCGTCCTACTCGGTGTGAAGCCCTATGCCATTGTCGATGTGGCGGCCGAGGTGGCCTCTGCGCTGAAGCCCGGAGCCGTCGTCGTCAGTGTCGCGGCGGGGATCACCACCGCGTCAATCGAAGCGGTCGTGACACAGCCGGTCGTGCGCGCGATGCCAAACACCCCCTCCCAAATTCGACAGGGTGTCACCGGCATTGCGGGAGGCTCCCGTGCAAGCGAGCACAACATCGAACTGGTTGACGCGCTGTTCTCGCTCGTCGGCGAGGTGGTGGTCGTCGACGAGGACCGTATTAACGACCTCAGCGCTCTGTCTGGTTCCGGCCCCGCCTACCTGTTCTACATCGCCGAAAAGCTCATTGATGTCGCTCGGGAGCGAGGTTTCAGCGACGAGCAGGCCCAGACCATGGTGACCGGAACCCTGCTGGGAGCGGCTCAGTTGCTGGATCAATCAGAGCACTCAGCGGAGCAACTGCGCCACGCGGTGACAAGCCCCGGGGGGACGACCCAGCAGGCCATTTCGGTACTCGATGCCCACGACATGGGGTCAATCTGGGCGGAGGCGATCGCCCGGGCCGTTGCTCGGGCAGAGGAAATGGCCACCGCGAAATAGCCGTCGCGAAAGAGCCGCCGCCCTCAATCGGGCTGTGACCTGCGCGATTGGTTAGCTCTCGAGCGCGGCGAAGCGTTCAATATCTTCGTTCGCCCCGGAGACAATAATCAGGTCGTGGTTGGTAACGGTCGTTTTTTCCGTGGCGTAGGTAAACGGCTTTCCCGGTGACTTCACACCCACCACGGTGATGTTGTATTTGGTGCGCACACCCGACTCGGTGAGAGTTTTGCCACGAATGGGTTTGGGCGGATACATCTTGACCAGAGCGAAGTCGTCGTCGAAGCGGATGAAGTCAATCATCCGCCCGGAGACTAAGTGGGCGACGCGCTCGCCCGCTTCACGCTCGGGGTAAATCACGCGGTGGGCGCCAATGCGGGTGAGGATTTTCCCGTGCGCTTCGGAAATGGCTTTGGCCCAAATCTGGGGAACCTTCAAATCGACCAGGTTGGTCGTAATCAGCACGCTCGCCTCGATGGAGGAGCCGACGGCCACTACCGCCACCGAAAAGTCCGACGCGCCAATCTGTTGCAGCGCATTCATGTCCCTCGCGTCTAAGACCGCGGTGTGGCGAACTCGGTCAGCCCATTTTTGAACCAGCAGGGGGTCGGCGTCGACCGCCAAGACGTCGCGGCCGAGTTTGTCGAGCTCGCCGGCAGTGGCCGCACCGAAGCGACCCAAGCCGATAACGAGCACCGGGGCGTCGTGCGCAATTTTCTCAACCAACGATTGGCCTTTCCGCCGCACGCCGGTACACCGTCTGGCGGTGAGTTCCGGAGAGGGCTGTTGCGAGGGTTACTGTACCAACTCGGCCCAGCAGCATGGTGATGGCCAAGACATATTTGGCCTCTTCGGCGAGCTCGTTCGAGCTCAGCCCAGCGCTCAAGCCGCAGGTGGCAAAGGCCGAAATCACGTCGAAGAGCACCTTGTCGAGGGGTTCGTTGGTGATCTGCAAGATGGCGATGGTGGAGAGTGCGACGATACTCGACCCCCACAGCGTCACGCTCACGGCCAAGCGGACCGTGTCGGAGGGAATGCGGCGCTCATACACGCTGAGGTCCTGGTCGCCTCGGGCTTCGGCGTAAGCGGCGATGAATAAAATCGCCAGGGTGGTGACTTTGATGCCACCCGCGGTCGACGCCGAGCCACCCCCGACGAACATCAACATGTCCAGCACGAGGTGGGTGGCGCCACTCATCTCTTCGGTGGGCACGGTGTTGAACCCGCCAGAGCGGGCCATCATCGACGTGAACACTGCGGTCATTGGCCGCACCCAGAGGTCTTGGCCCCCCAGGGTTTTGTCGTTACCCCACTCCAAGAGACCGATGGCCAACGCGCCCACCACCAACAAGATGGTCGTCGTCACCAGCGTGAGCTTCGCGTGGAGTCCGATGCGCGCGTGGGCAAGAGTGGAGCGCTTCTGGCGCTTTCTTGCAATCCAGAGGGCCCGGGAGAGGGCGAAAATAACGGGGAAGCCGAGGCTTCCCAGGAACACCCCTACGCCCACGGTGAGCACGATCACCGGATCGTTTTGGTAGGCGCCGAGGCCTTCCACGAGGGGCACAAACCCGGTGTTGGTAAACGCCGACGCGGCCAGGTAGCCGCCCTGCCACAGCGCGGTGACCGGCTCAAGCCCCGACTGCCACAAGCGCGGGATGATGATCGCGGCGAGAACGGCTTCGATGGCGAACACGCTAATTACGACAGTGCCGATCAGCCCCTTCACATCGCCCAGTTTCATCCCGTGCGCGTTCATTTCTTGACGCTCGTGCAGACGCGAAGGATCGACATCGCTGGCCATGACTTTGCGGGCGCCAAGACCCAGCCGCTTCGAGGCGAGGATGGCCAGCAGGGTCGCGACGGTCATCACCCCGATGCCACCGATTTGGAGGGCAGAAAAGACGACCGTGTGACCAAAGGGCGACCAGTGGGTCGCCATGTTCACCGTTGTCAGACCGGTCACGGCGATACCGGACACGGCGGTGAAAAAGGCGTCCGCCATCGGAGTCGCCTCGCCGCTGGCCGAGGCGGCCGGCAACATCAACAGACTGGTGGTGATCAGGCTCAACAGCAGAAACACCGCGATGGTCAGCGTCGCGGCCGAGTTGCCAAGCGCCGAGCGGACACGATCAAACACCCCCAGCAGACCCGTGCGGGGGTGAAAACCGTAGGGCAGGGCGGAGGCCGAGCGCAGCGTCGAGCTGGCTGACTTCTGGCGCGAGAAGAGACCTCGCCGTCGGGCCATGCGGGTTTGCCCACTTTCTTTGGGGGTGTCGAAACGACCAGCAGAAATGGTACTCCCACTCCCGGCCCGATAGGTTAGGGGGCTGTGGTAGACATTTTCGACGTCCTCGCTGACGACACCAGGAGAGACATCCTGCTTCTGCTTCGCCAACGCGAAGCGGGGGCAACGCGCAGCGACGAAGGGGCCTTACCCGGCGAATCGAGCGTGGGTGAACTCGTGGAACGCTTGGGCCTCACTCAGCCCACCGTGTCCAAGCACTTGAAGGTGCTGCGCGATCACCAACTCGTTCAGGTCCGAGAAGACGGTCAGCGTCGCTACTACCGCCTGACTTCGCAGGCGCTCGGTCCCGTGCGCAGTTTTCTCGACGGGGTAGCACCCGGGGCTTCCGGTGAGGGTCTGGGCGACGTGGTCGATGCGCCCTATGTCGATTTGTGGCCGGCGGGTTATCAGGTCGGGGCCCTTCTGGGCCGTCTGCGAGAGGCACTCCAGGCGGGCATCCACAACCGCTTTTAATACCCCGCCTCGACACCGGGCCTTTACACTGGGCCTTTACACCGGGGCCGCCTGGCCTTTAGGGTGTGCTGAGGTAACGCTCGTCACACCAGTCACAGCGCATTAGTTACAGGAGGCCCTCATGCACGAGTCCTCCGCACCGATGCGCTTTTTCACGGTCCAAGAGGTCGCCGACACGATGCGGGTCTCCAGCATGACCGTGTACCGGATGGTGCACGCCGGAGAGATACCGGCTATTCGGTTTGGGCGATCGTTTCGGATTCCCGAATCCGCGATGGATCAACTGGTGGGCCACGCCGGCAACTGGGAAATCAACCAGGCTGGATAAATTCCCGCTCGGCGGTGCGTTACACTCGAGCGGTTGTGTCCCTCGCGCGAAATGCGCGACCAAATAAAGGTGAGTAATGGGTTCAGTAATTAAGAAGCGTCGGAAGCGGATGGCAAAGAAAAAGCACCGGAAGCTCCTGCGTAAGACCCGTCACCAGCGTCGCAACAAGAAGTAACCCGCCGATTCGGCTCGGCTAGTGGTGCAGGGCAAAAGACACCCAATGTTCACCCAGGTGAACATCAGGGTTTGCGAAGTCTGCCCAATCTTCTTAGTCTAAAGCCGTGTCTGTCACCATCACACTGATCGGAAAGCCCGGCTGTCACCTCTGCGACGACGCTCGGAGCGTGATTTCCGAAGTCGCTGACGACGCGCTCGATATCGAATTCGACGAAGTCTCCCTGGAAGACAACCCGCTCTGGGGCGAGCTTTACGGGGAGCTCATCCCGGTGGTGTTGGTCAATGGCGTGGAGCACGCGCACTGGCGGGTCGATAAACACTCCCTCTCCCACGCGGTTAACACGGCGCTCGCCGAGGCCAGCTAACGCCACAGCCTGGGCAGAACCCTTCACACTGGGGCGGGTTTCGCGGTAAAAAGGAGTCATGGCGCAGACGAGCACACCAGACCCCAATTCGGGATGGTTCTCCGAGGACGAACTCACAGCGATTAGGCAACGACTGCCCCTGATGTATGTCGAAGCCGTCCCGGTGCGCGTCGATAGCTATTCGGTCATTACGGAAGTCGGCTTATTGCTGCGGGTTAGCAGTGAAGGGTCGATGAATCGCACCCTGGTGTCTGGTCGCGTGCTCTTCGGGGAAACCCTGCGCGATGCGCTCTTTCGCCACCTGGAAAAAGACCTCGGCCCGATGGCCTTCCCACAATTACCCGTGTCGCCCCAACCGGTGCAAGTGGCGGAGTACTTTCCCGAACCCGACGCCAAATACACCGATTTTCGCCAGCACGCTGTCGCGCTGGTGTATGTGGTGCCCGTCACGGGAACGTGTGAGCCCCGACAGGACGCGCTCGAAATTACCTGGATGTCTCCCGAACAGGCCGTCAGCGACTCGGTGGGCTCAGAGCTCGAAGGCGGCAGGGGCCAACTGTTGCGCGCTGCCCTCGCAAGCGTCGGCGCACTGCCCTAGCGCGTCGCCTCCAGCACGATGTCGTGGACCGCGACGTCTTCGCCGCCAATGTTCTGGGTGCGCGCGACGACTCGCGTTGACACCCGGGACCAGTCGCCGGGCACCGCCTCGCGCAGCTGTTCTTCGGTGAAACACATATCTGCGGGTGGGCGAGGAATCCCGGCCAAGCCGTCCTGTGGATCGTGGCCCACAATCAGCAGAGTTCCCCCCGGCGAGACGGCATCGATTGCGTGCTCCCAGATCTTTTTTCTCGCCTGCGCATCCGTGTGGATGAACTGGAGGCTCACGGCACCCGCGCCGCCCGACGCGACTGGCCACGGCTCCTCTAAATCCCACACCCGCCAGTGAATATCGAGGGGGTCCCCCGAGTCTGTGCTGTGCTGGGCGGCTTCGTGCACACCTCGATAAATACCCACCGACGATGCTTCTAGCGCGGTCACACTCCAGCCCCGCTGGGCGAGCCACAGCGCATCGCCACCCTCGCCGGCTCCGGCGTCAATTGCCACACCCGGTGAGTGGGCAGAAAAGACGTCTTCGAGGACGGGGTTTACTTTCCCACTCCACATCGCGCCCTTTCCGGCATAGCGGGCGTTCCACGCGGCCGTGGCGCTCGGATCGAGCGTGCGCGTGACCAGGCGCAGTCGAAACCCTCGCCACGACCACATCACCCGCAGTGCCAGCCACAGCAGCGGGGTGAGTAGTCCCGCTCGGACGCTCAGCGTGTCCGAAAAATCGGTTCCGCCGTCTGGCCGGGCGACCAGACTCATGCGGTGGTGCCAATCGCGCAGAAGACCCAGCGCCCCGGAAGTGCCGTGGCCGGTGTCGGTGACCACGCGACTCGTCCAGTCGGCGACGTCGTCAACCAGGTGAATTGTTTGGTTGCCCAGGGGCACAACACCGCCGGCTCGCACCGACACGGTGTAGTCGGTGTCGGGGCGAAAGCGACGGGGAAGAGGATTGCCGGGCTGATCAGCAAACACCGTGAAGGGAGCGGACACGGCCCGAAAAATGGCCGGGTTGTGAAGCGCTTCCCACGCGCTGTCGATCGAGCAGGACAGAGTGGCGCGGGTCGAAATCTTCATTCGAATATTGTCTCCTGTTCGGCTTGTGCTCAGCCGGGAGGCTTAGCCTCCACACTATGAAAGCCACACTGAACGACACCGTATTGGCCGACGCGAGCGACGAAGAGGTCGTCTCCATCGAGGGCAACTGGTATTTCGCCCCGCACACTGTCAACGCGCAGTTTCTCGATGCCAGCCCCACGCAGTACACCTGCCCGTGGAAAGGCGCCTGCCAGTTTTACCATGTCCAAGTCGACGGGCTCGATCACGCGGATCAGGCCTGGGCCTACCCCGACTTAATTGATGGCGCCATCGAACGCGTTGGTCAAGACTTCGCGGGATTCGTGGCCTTTGGCCGCGAGGTCACCGTTACGCCGTAGCCCTGCGGTCGTGCCAGGTGATCAGGTAGTCCGGGTGAAACCGGTTACTGCACAGCGCGCACGACGTGGGCTTTGACGGGCGCCGAAAACGAATCACTTCGTGTCCGGCGGGACACCGCCCCAACCATTTCGCGTGTTCGGTGGCGGCCGGACTGTCGTGGGTGCGGCCGCCTTCGTAGCCGAGCTCGCGCGCAATGCGCATCCACGCGGGACCGTGTCCGGCGCGAACCCCGGCGATCGCGTGGGCGACTTCGTGGAGAAGGACCTGGTGGACCTCATCGTCTTCGGCGCTCTGACTTAAGTGCCGTGAGAGCGAAATGCGTCTTTTCTTGTGATCGCACTGACCAAAGCGGGTCTTGGCGTGGTCGAAGTGAAAACTCCACGACGGGTCGAGGTAGAGGCGAATGAGAGCATCCGCCCAGACTTCGACTCGGTGTAGCTCTGCCATGGCCACAGAGTAACCAGGCTCGGGCTATCGCTGTGGGAGGTTTTCCACAACTACTCCGACGCGTCGGGGAGGAAGGCTTGGGAGAGTGTCGGGGAGTCCAACGGGTGGGCGTCCACTTGGGGTGGGACTGCGTGGGCAAAGCGCTCGAGTGTGACGCCCGCCAAAGAGCCTGTGGGGTGGGGGCCTCGGCGAATCAGCTCCGGCCACCAGTCCGGCTCGGCGGAATCCTTCGTCGCCACCATCACCATGTTGCCAAAACGCCGTCCCCGAACGACGCCGGCTTCGCCCCAGGCGCCAACGAAGCCGAAGAGGGAGCGAAGTGTCGCCGCCTGGGCTTTGGCGAAGCTGCCTCCGCGACCATCCACCAGGTTGACCGCGATGACCCCGCCGGGGCTGAGCAGCGGGACGAGCAACGCAAAAAACTCTGTGGTGGTGAGGTGACTGGGAGTCTGGTTACCCGAAAACAGATCGACGACGATCAGATCGAGTACGCCCTGGAGTCCGGCGGGGAGTGTGGCGATGACGGCTCGGGCATCGCCGTAACGGATTCTGATGCTCCAGCGGGAATCCCAGGGGAGGTGTTCTCGCACGTAGTCGATCAGGTCTTTTTCCCATTCGACGACCTGGGAGCGTGAGCCGGGCCTGGTGTGGGCGAGGTAGCGCGGCAGGGTGAGCGCCCCCGCACCGAGGTGCAGTGCCGAGAGGGG
The DNA here is from genome assembly GCF_031581085.1 of Pontimonas sp. Lineage (NCBI taxonomy): Bacteria > Bacillati > Actinomycetota > Actinomycetes > Micrococcales > Microbacteriaceae > Pontimonas > Pontimonas sp. The sequence continues at coordinate 90,055 of NZ_JAVLBO010000002.1, read as the reverse complement.
TTGACCGGCCGGGGCGAGAAGGTCAATGAGGTTTCCGATGCGCCGAATGTATTCAAAGCTCAGCAACTCTGGACGATCCGGGGTGACCTGGGATTGGGCGACCCCGTCGACGCTTAAGACGTAGCCTCCCGGGACGTAGCGATCGGGAACCAGCTGTGCGGTGAGCCCACTGTGTTCGAGGGTGACCTCGGGAAAGGGCGACGCGTTGCTCACGCCCTCAGGGTAGTCCCGGCGGTGTGCGGGGCCGGTGCGCGTGTGGTGCCACTCCGGCTCGTGGTGGGAGGCAGGGAATCGTCTCCACGGCCCCACTGTGGGAGGCGCGTCGCGAGCTAGACAATGTCACCTCTTCGGGGTAAGGTAAAAGATTGCTCCCCCTGTCTCTCAGTCGTCATATGGCGGTCGGCCCCGAGAGTATTGCGGTTCTTCGCGATGGTGACCCGGAAAACGGGTCGATGCGGGGTGGGCATCGACACAGTTCGGTCACTCAACAGCGAGGGTAGACGCTACTACCCGGGAGGTTACTTCTTTGGCTTCTGCGCGTTCTCACACCGCATCCACCCCCAAGAACGGTCGAGTCGCTCCGCGGCTGTCGTTCGCCAAAATCTCAGACACCATTTCGGTTCCCGATCTGCTCGCCTTGCAGACCGAGAGCTTCGATTGGCTTGTCGGTAATGACGCCTGGGCCGCCCGGCTGAAAGAAGCCGAGGCCACCGGGGCGCCAGTGTCGTCCACCCAGAGTGGTCTGGAGGCAATCTTTGAGGAGATTTCCCCCATCGAAGACAACGGCGAGACCATGCAGCTGTCGTTTACCAACCCCTACCTCGAAGACGAGAAGTACTCGATCGATGAGTGCAAGGAACGCGGCAAGACCTACGCGGCTCCCCTCTACGTCGAAGCCGAGTTCATGAACCACCAGACCGGTGAAATCAAAACCCAGACGGTCTTTATGGGTGATTTCCCGCTGATGACCGAGCGCGGAACCTTCATCATCAACGGCACCGAGCGCGTCGTGGTGTCCCAGCTGGTACGAAGCCCCGGCGTGTACTTCGAGCGGGAGCTGGATAAGCAGACCGACAAAGAAATTCACTCCGTCCGCGTGATCCCGAGCCGCGGTGCGTGGCTCGAATTTGAGGTGGATAAGCGCGACCAGGTGGGTGTGCGTATCGATCGCAAGCGCAAGCAGTCGGTCACCGTATTTCTCAAGGCGTTGGGGCTGACGACCGAGGACATTCAAAAAGAATTTGCCGGGTTCGACTCCATTATCGACACCCTCGAGCGCGACACCATCCTCACCAAAGAAGAAGCGCTCAAGGACATCTACCGCAAACTGCGTCCCGGCGAGCAGGTGGCCGCGGAAGCAGCCCGTTTGCTGTTGGACAACTTCTTTTTCAACCCCAAGCGCTACGACCTTGCCCGCGTGGGTCGCTACAAGATCAACCGCAAGCTGGGGATGGATAAAGACCTCGACGTCTCGGTACTCACCGTCGACGACATCGTCCACACCATCCGCTACCTCGTCGCACTCCACGAGGGGCGCACCTCGGTCGAGGGCGTGCGCGCGGGCAAGAAGGTGGAGCTTCGTCTCGACACCGACGACATCGACCACTTTGGTAATCGCCGCATTCGCGCGGTAGGTGAGCTGATTCAAAACCAGGTGCGTACCGGTTTGTCCCGGATGGAAAGGGTTGTCCGCGAGCGGATGACCACCCAGGACATCGAAGCGATTACCCCGCAAACACTGATCAACGTGCGTCCGGTGGTGGCCTCAATCAAAGAGTTCTTTGGGACCAGCCAGCTCTCGCAGTTCATGGACCAAAACAACCCGCTGTCTGGGCTTACCCACAAGCGCCGTCTCTCAGCGCTTGGACCCGGTGGTCTGAGCCGCGAGCGGGCAGGGGTCGAGGTGCGCGACGTGCACCCCTCGCACTACGGGCGCATGTGCCCCATTGAAACCCCGGAAGGTCCCAACATTGGGCTGATCGGCTCCCTGGCGTCCTTTGCCCGCATCAACGCGTTCGGGTTTATTGAAACTCCCTACCGCAAGGTCAAAAACGCCAAAGTCACCAAGACCATCGACTACTTGACGGCCACCGACGAAGACGACTTCATTGTCGCCCAGGCCGGAACGCCGCTCAATTCGGACGGCACCTTCGCCGACGAAAAAGTGTTGGTGCGTAAAAAGGGTGGAGAAGTCGAACTGGTCACCCCCGATGTCGTCGACTATGTCGACGTGTCACCGCGCCAGATGGTCTCCGTGGCCACCTCGCTGATTCCCTTCCTCGAACACGACGACGCCAACCGCGCCCTGATGGGTGCGAACATGCAGCGCCAGGCGGTGCCGCTGCTGCGCAGCGAATCGCCACTGGTGGGAACCGGTATGGAGTCCTATTCGGCGGTCGACGCCGGGGACGTGATGATCTGTGAGGCCTCCGGTGTCGTCACCGAAGTCTCCGCCGATCACTGCGAAGTGACACTCGATGCGGGTGGAACGCAGCAATACTTCTTGCGCAAATTCGATCGCTCGAACCAGGGCACCAACTACAACCAGCGTGTGGTGGTCTCCGTGGGTGACCGAGTCGAAGAGGGCGAAGTGATTGCCGATGGCCCCGCCACCGAAAACGGTGAGCTCGCGTTGGGTAAGAACCTCATGGTCGCCTTCATGTCGTGGGAGGGCTACAACTTCGAAGACGCGATCATCCTCAGCCAGAACCTGGTCAAGGACGACACTCTCTCCTCGATTCACATCGAGGAGTACGAGGTGGACGCCCGCGATACCAAGCTGGGTAAGGAAGAAATCACTCGCGACCTTCCCAACGTGGGACCGGAGTTACTGGCGAACCTCGACGAACGAGGAATCATTCGCATTGGCGCCGAGGTGCGCCCCGGCGACATCCTCGTGGGTAAGGTCACTCCGAAGGGTGAAACAGAACTCTCCGCGGAGGAGCGCCTGTTGCGCGCGATCTTCAACGAGAAGAGCCGCGAAGTGCGCGACACCTCGCTCAAGGTTCCCCACGGTGAACAGGGCACCATCATCGGCGTCAAAGTATTTGACGCCGAAGAGGGTGAAGACGAACTCGGCAGCGGTGTCAACCAGCGTGTCGTGGTCTACATTGCCCAGAAGCGCAAAATCTCCGAGGGGGACAAGCTCGCGGGTCGTCACGGGAACAAGGGCGTCATCGCGAAAATCTTGCCCGTCGAAGACATGCCCTTCTTGGAAGACGGCACTCCCGTCGACATTATTTTGAACCCGCTCGGTGTCCCCGGTCGCATGAACGTCGGCCAGGTGTTGGAAATCCACCTCGGTTGGGTCGCCAGCCAAGGGTGGAAGATCTCCGGCAGCCCGGCGTGGGCGAAGAACTTGCCCTCCGCGTTCAAGGAAGTCGACCCCGGTACCAAGGTCGCGACGCCGGTGTTCGACGGCGCCAGCGAGGAAGAGATTGTGGGACTGCTGGAGTCGACCAAGCCCAACCGCGATGGCACGCAGCTCATTGGCGGCTCGGGTAAAGCGAAGCTCTTCGATGGCCGCTCCGGCGAGCCCTTCCCCGACCCGGTCAGTGTGGGCTACATGTACATCCTGAAGCTCCACCACCTCATCGACGACAAGATCCACGCGCGCTCGACCGGCCCGTACTCGATGATCACCCAGCAGCCCCTGGGTGGTAAAGCACAGTTCGGTGGTCAGCGCTTCGGTGAAATGGAAGTCTGGGCGCTGGAAGCCTACGGAGCGTCCTACGCGCTGCAGGAGCTACTGACCATCAAGTCCGATGACATTCTGGGCCGCGTGAAGGTCTATGAATCCATCGTGAAGGGCGAGAACATCCAAGAGCCCGGTATTCCCGAGAGCTTCAAGGTGCTGATGAAGGAGATGCAGTCGCTGTGTCTCAACGTCGAAGTCCTCGCCTCCGATGGTCAAGCCGTCTCACTGAAGGACAGTGACGATGAGCTCTATCGCGCTGCCGAAGAACTCGGCATCAACATCTCCACCCGGTTCGAATCGTCGAGTGTCGACGAAATCTAGACCGGTCCCGTTTTTTCACGAAGTCGAAATAGAAGGTAGATAGCGTGCTGGAAGCAACCACGTTTGACGAAATCCGCATTGGTTTGGCCACCTCGGAGAACATCCGCGGCTGGTCGTACGGTGAGGTGAAAAAGCCCGAGACCATTAACTACCGGACGCTCAAGCCGGAAAAGGATGGACTGTTCGGTGAACAGATCTTTGGTCCTTCCCGCGACTGGGAGTGCGCCTGTGGCAAGTACAAGCGGGTGCGCTTCAAGGGAATCATCTGTGAGCGCTGTGGCGTCGAGGTCACCAAGTCCTCGGTGCGTCGTGAGCGCATGGGCCACATCGAACTGGCGGCACCGGTTACCCACATTTGGTACTTCAAGGGTGTGCCCAGCCGTCTGGGTTACCTCCTCGACATGGCGCCCAAAGACCTGGAGAAGGTCATTTACTTCGCCGCCTACATGATCATTCGTGTCGACTCTGAAGCCCGTCACCGCGAAAAGCCCGAACTGGAAAAAGAACTGCGCCAGGAGCTCGGTGTGCTCGAAAAAGAGCGCGACGCCGCACTCGCGGAGCGGATGACCGAACTGGAGCAGGAACTGGCAGAGCTGGAAGCCCAGGGGGCCAAAGCCGACCAGAAGCGTCGCGCCGATGACGCCGGGAAAAAAGAGCTCCAGTCGATCCGTAAGAGCTACGACGACGACATCGCCCACCTCGAGCGGGTCTGGGAAGAGTTCATGAGCTTGCAGGTCGGTGACCTGAAAGCCGAAGACGCCATCTTCCAGGACGTTCAAGACCGCTACGGAATGTTCTTCGACTCCCACATGGGCGCCGAAGCGATTCAGCGTCGCCTCGAAGACTTCGACCTGCAGGGCGAAGCCGACATCCTGCACGACGAAATCCAGAACGGGAAAGGCCAGCGGAAAATCCGCGCCATTAAGCGCCTGAAGGTCGTCAACTCGTTCCTCCAAACCGGTGCCTCACCGGCGTCGATGGTGCTCGAAGTCGTCCCGGTGATCCCGCCGGAGCTTCGCCCGATGGTCCAGCTGGACGGTGGTCGCTTCGCGACCAGTGACCTCAACGACCTCTACCGTCGTGTGATCAACCGCAACAACCGCCTGGGTCGACTGCTCGACCTCGGTGCACCCGAGATCATCGTGAACAACGAAAAGCGGATGCTGCAGGAAGCCGTCGACGCCCTGTTCGACAACGGTCGTCGTGGTCGTCCCGTCACGGGAACGAACAACCGTGCCCTGAAGAGCCTTTCCGACATGCTGAAGGGTAAGCAGGGTCGGTTCCGCCAGAACCTGTTGGGTAAGCGCGTGGACTACTCGGGCCGTTCGGTCATCGTGACCGGACCGCAGCTTCGACTCCACCAGTGTGGTTTGCCCAAACTGATGGCGTTGGAGCTGTTCAAGCCGTTTGTGATCAAGCGCCTGATGGACATCGGCCACTCCAGCAACATTAAGAACGCTAAGCGCATGGTGGAGCGCTCGCGCCCCGAGGTGTGGGACGTGCTGGAAGAGATCATTCGTGAGCGCCCGGTGTTGCTCAACCGCGCCCCCACCCTGCACCGTTTGGGTATTCAGGCATTCGAGCCGCAACTGGTCGAGGGTAAAGCGATTCAGCTTCACCCCTTGGTCTGTGCGGCCTTCAACGCCGACTTTGACGGTGACCAGATGGCTGTTCACCTTCCACTCTCCGTGGAAGCCCAAGCGGAAGCTCGCGTGTTGATGCTGGCCTCGAACAACATCCTGAAGCCCTCTGACGGTCGACCCGTCACCGTGCCCACCCAGGACATGATCATCGGTTTGCACCACTTGACCTCGGTGCGCAAAGAGGCTGTGGGTGAAGGCCGCATGTTCTCTTCGGTCGCCGAAGCCATCATGGCGATGGACCACGGCGAAATCCACCTGAACTCGGTGGTGAAAATCCGGATCGACAACGTGCACCTTTCGCCGCGTAAGCAGCCAGAAGGATTCGTTCAGGGCCAGACCATGGTGCGTGAAACCACCCTGGGTCGTGCGCTGTTCAACGAACTACTGCCCGCGGACTACTACTGGGTCGAGGCGGTCATCGATAAGTCGCGGGTGTCCGAGCTGGTCAATGACCTCGCCGAGCGCTACCCCAAAGTGGTCGTAGCGGACACCCTGGACAAAATCAAAGACGCCGGCTTCTACTGGGCGACCCGCTCTGGTGTGACGGTCGCGCTGAGCGATGTTCCCCGCCCCGCCAAGAAGGACGAAATCGTCGCCAAGTACGAAAAGCAGGCGGCGAAGGTCGACGCGCAGTTTGACAAGGGTCTGATTTCTGACCAGGAGCGTCGCCGCGAGCTCGTGGAACTGTGGACTGCAGGAACCAAAGAGGTCAACGATGCAATGCGTGAAGTCTTCGAAGAGGGCAACACCATTAACCGCATGGTGACTTCTGGTGCCCGAGGTAACTGGTTGCAGGTGGGAAACATCGCCGGTATGCGGGGATTGGTGTCCAACCCCCGCGGTGAGGTCATCGCCCGACCCATTATTTCCAGCTACCGCGAAGGCCTCAGTGTGGCGGAATACTTCATCGCGACACACGGTGCCAGAAAGGGGCTCGCCGACACCGCTCTGCGGACGGCCGACTCCGGTTACCTCACCCGTCGACTGGTCGACGTGTCGCAGGATGTCATCATTCGCGAAGAGGACTGTGGCACCACGAAGGGAATCACGTTCCCGATTGCCCACCAGGACAGCGAGGGCACATGGGTGCGCTCGGACAATGTGGAGAACGAAGTCTTCGCGCGCAACCTCGCCCAGGACGCCCTCGATGCCAAAGGCACCGTGGTCGCCGAGGCGGGTGCCGACGTCGGCGACGTCCTCATCGATCAACTGGTGTCGGCCGGCGTTCACGAAATTTCCGTGCGCTCCGTGCTGGTGTGCGAATCCCACGTGGGTGTGTGTGCCGCGTGTTACGGACGCTCCCTGGCGAGCGGTACCGCGGTTGACCTCGGTGAAGCGGTGGGAATTATTGCCGCCCAGTCGATTGGTGAGCCGGGAACCCAGCTGACAATGCGTACCTTCCACACGGGTGGTTCCGCTTCTGCTGACGACATCACTCAGGGTCTGCCCCGAGTGGCGGAGCTGTTTGAGGCGCGCACCCCGAAGGCGGCGAGCCCCATTGCCGAAGCGGATGGTCGAGTCTCCGTCGAAGAGACCGAGACCCAGTACAAGATCACCCTCACTCCGGATAACGGAGACGATGAGGTGTCACACACCATTTCGAAGCGCATGAGCCTGCTCGTGGCGGACGGCGACCGTGTGGAACTGGGCGCCCAGTTGCACGAAGGAGCCGTCGACCCGAAGGAAGTTCTTCGCGTGAAGGGTGTCCGTGCCGTACAGGAACACCTCGTGGGTGGCGTCCAGGACGTCTACGGATCCCAGGGTGTGCCCATCCACGACAAGCACATCGAGGTCATCGTGCGCCAAATGCTGCGCAAGGTCACCGTGGTCGATCACGGTGAGACGACGCTGCTGCCCGGTGAGTTGGTCGATCGCACCCGCTACAACCAGATCAACCGTGAATCACTGACCGAGGGCAAAAAGACGGCCTCGGCGCGTCAGGAAGTCATGGGAATTACGAAAGCGTCGCTCGCGACCGAATCGTGGCTGTCGGCGGCCTCCTTCCAGGAGACCACCCGAGTGCTCACCGAAGCGGCTATGCAGGGCAAGCGCGATCCGCTGGTGGGGCTGAAGGAAAACGTCATTATCGGAAAGCTGATTCCTGCGGGAACCGGACTCTCGCGCTACCGCAATATTCAGGTGGAGCCGACCGAGGAAGCCAGGGCCGAGCACTACCCGGCTCGACTCTTCAGCGAAGACGACGCGTTCGGGTCGGCTGATGACCTCTCGTTTGTCGACTTTGAGGCCTTCAGCACAGAAGACGGCGCCCAGAAAGACAACTACAGCTAGAGCTGTGGATAAGGCCCACCCGGGTCCCTAATGTCTCATTAGGGTTCCCGGGTGGTGTCTTTTGATCTGGCGCATGCCCTCCTCGTGCCGGTGCTCTTTCGCCTGGTCTGGTGGGATCAACGCAGCCACCGTCTGCCCGATGCGCTCACGCTGACCAGTTTGGGCCTGAGCGCTGCGGCGCTCCTTTTTCTGGCCGTGTACGCAGACTGGGGTGAGCGCGCGCAATCGGCCGGACTCGCCGTGGCGGTGAGTGTCTTAGGGCTTTGGCTGCTCTCGGAAGCCCCCGGCCACCCGTTGGGTTTTGGCGATGTGAAACTCGGTGCACTGTTGGCCCTCCATCTCGGTGTGTACCACTGGAGTGTCGTCGCCCTGTGGTGGGGTGGGGCTTTTATCGTCGGGGGTCTGCACGCGACGTGGCTACTCTGGAGGGGCAGGCTCGGTCCGCGCGATGCGGTGGCATTTGGGCCCTATTTGGCCGGTACCTGGCTCGCCGTTCTCGCCGGCGTAGGCGGGGCGCATGGGGCGTAATCATTTGACCCTTAGGGCTGGGGGCAGTAGTCTGGTCGACTGTGTGTTCGTTGGCACGCCCGCAGCGTGTGCCCGGAATACGGGGCCGCTAGGTATCGGGTCGCGAACGTCACAAATGGGTAAGCAAAACAGTAGAGAAGTACTGGATTGCGGCCCCCACGGCATACTGTCGGCCTTCCAACCGGAGGGCCCTCGGTTCGATGTCGCCCGGGGTGTGACACATCCGTCACGCGCCGGGAAAAATCATCACACTGTCACCGTGCAGACCACAAACAAGGAGTTCATTGTGCCAACGATCCAACAGCTGGTGCGCAAAGGGCGCTCGCCCAAGGTCTCAAAGACCAAAGCGCCAGCACTGAGGGGAAACCCCCAACAGCGAGGCGTGTGCACTCGCGTGTACACCACGACCCCCAAGAAGCCGAACTCTGCGCTTCGCAAGGTCGCCCGTGTGAAGCTTTCCAACGGTACGGAAGTGACCGCCTACATTCCCGGTGAGGGCCACAACCTGCAGGAGCACTCGATGGTGCTCGTGCGCGGTGGACGTGTGAAAGACCTCCCCGGTGTGCGCTACAAGATCGTGCGTGGTTCGCTCGACACTCAAGCGGTGAAGAACCGCAAGCAGAGCCGCAGCCGTTACGGAGCGAAGAAGTAATGCCCAGGAAAGGTCCCGCAACTAAGCGTCCCGTCGTCGCCGATCCGGTTTACGGATCGCCGGTCGTTACTCAACTGGTCAACAAGATTCTCGTCCAGGGCAAAAAAGGCCTGGCGGAGGGCATTGTCTACGGCGCCCTCGAGGGTGTCTCGGCGAAAACAGGTCAGGAGCCTGTCGAGGTGCTGCGTAAAGCACTCGACAACGTGCGCCCAACTCTCGAAGTCCGTTCGCGCCGCGTCGGTGGCTCGACTTACCAGGTGCCCGTGGAAGTGAAGCCCCACCGGGCCAACACTCTGGCGCTTCGCTGGTTGGTGAGCTACTCACGCTCACGTCGTGAAAAGTCGATGACCGAGCGACTGACCAATGAGATTCTCGATGCGTCCAACGGCCTTGGTGCCGCGGTGAAGCGTCGCGAGGACACCCACAAGATGGCCGAATCGAATAAGGCCTTCGCCCACTACCGCTGGTAATCACCACACCCCTACAACCCTCCCGGAGGAGCACTGTGGCACAGGACGTGCTAACCGACCTGAACAAGGTCCGAAACATCGGCATCATGGCGCACATCGATGCTGGAAAAACCACGACCACCGAGCGAATCCTGTTCTACACGGGCATTTCGCACAAAATCGGCGAGGTCCACGACGGTGCCGCCACGATGGACTGGATGGCTCAAGAGCAGGAACGCGGAATCACGATCACCTCCGCGGCGACAACCTGCTTCTGGGACAACCACCAGATCAACATCATCGACACCCCCGGTCACGTCGACTTCACCGTTGAGGTGGAGCGCAGTTTGCGGGTACTCGACGGTGCCGTCGCGGTGTTTGACGGAAAAGAAGGTGTGGAGCCCCAGTCGGAAACGGTGTGGCGCCAAGCCGATAAGTACAACGTCCCCCGGGTGTGTTTCGTCAACAAGATGGACAAGCTGGGTGCTGACTTTTACTACACGGTCGACACCATCATCAATCGCTTAGGCGCGAAGCCTCTCGTCATTCAGTTGCCCATTGGCGCCGAATCAGACTTTTTGGGCATCATCGACCTGGTCGAAATGCGCGCGAAAGTCTGGCCCGGCGACTCCAAGGGTGATGTCACCCTCGGCGCCCAGTACGAGACGCGCGACATTCCCGAAGAGTTGCTCGAGAAGGCCCAGGAGTATCGCGCCAAGCTCGTGGAAGACGTGGCCGAAGCGAGCGAGGAGCTTCTGGAGAAGTACCTCGGCGGGGAAGAAATTTCCATTCCGGAACTCAAAGTCGGGATTCGCCAGCTGACGATCGCCGGTGAGGCGTACCCCATCATGTGTGGTTCGTCGTTTAAAAACCGCGGGGTGCAGCCGATGCTGGACGCTGTGGTCGACTACCTGCCCTCTCCTCTGGATGTTCCCGAGGTCGAAGGACACAAGGCAAACGACGAAGAAACCATCATCACCCGCAAACCCGATTCGAAAGAGCCGTTCGCGGCTCTCGCGTTCAAGGTCGCGGTGCACCCCTTCTTCGGTCGGCTCACGTACGTGCGGGTTTACTCGGGCGCCATCGAATCCGGAGCCCAAATCATCAACTCGACCAAGGGCAAAAAAGAGCGCATCGGGAAAATCTTCCAGATGCACTCCAATAAGGAAAACGCTGTCGATGCGGTCTCAGCCGGCCACATTTACGCGGTCATCGGCCTGAAGGACACGACCACCGGCGACACCCTGTGTGACCCGGCGAGCCCGGTGATCCTGGAATCGATGAGCTTCCCCGAGCCCGTGATCGAGGTCGCCATCGAGCCCAAGACCAAGGCTGACCAGGAGAAGCTGTCGCTGGCGATTCAGAAACTCGCCGAGGAAGATCCCACCTTCCGCACCGAGTTGAACCCGGAAACGGGCCAGACGGTGATCAAGGGAATGGGTGAGCTCCACCTGGATATCCTCGTCGACCGCATGAAGCGCGAGTTCAACGTTGAGGCCAATGTCGGTAAGCCGCAGGTGGCCTACCGCGAGACGATTCGTCGCGCCGTGGAGAAATACGACTACACCCACAAAAAGCAGACCGGCGGTTCCGGTCAGTTCGCGAAGGTGGAAGTCACCCTCGAGCCGCTCGAGGTCACTCCGGAGACCAGTTACGAATTCGAAAACAAGGTCACCGGTGGTCGTATTCCCCGCGAATACATTCCTTCCGTTGACGCGGGAATCCAGGACGCCATGCAGGTGGGTGTTCTGGCGGGGTACCCGACTGTCGGAGTCAGAGCGACTCTGCTCGATGGTCAGTACCACGATGTCGACTCGTCAGAAATGGCGTTCAAGATTGCTGGATCGATGGTCTTTAAAGAGGCCGCGAGAAAGGCAAACCCTGCACTGCTCGAGCCGGTGATGGCCGTCGAGGTGCGTACCCCGGAGGAATACATGGGGGACGTCATCGGTGACCTGAACTCCAGGCGCGGGCACGTGCAGAGCATGGAGGATGCGACCGGCATTAAAGTTGTGCGCGCCCTCGTACCGTTGTCGGAAATGTTTGGATACGTCGGCGATTTGCGCTCGAAAACGTCGGGCCGCGCCGTGTACTCCATGGTTTTTGACTCCTATGCTGAAGTCCCGAAGGCTGTGGCCGACGAGATTATTCAGAAGGGCAAGGGAGACTAAGCCCGAGCGAATAGGCTCGACGAGCCTTGCATTATCAAAACAACCGATCCTGTTTGAGTCGGAGCACCTGATTCAAACACCGAAGTCCTGAGGAGGACCAAGTGGCTAAGGCCAAGTTCGAGCGGACCAAGCCGCACGTAAACATCGGAACGATTGGTCACGTCGACCACGGCAAGACCACTCTGACCGCTGCAATTTCCAAGGTACTCGCTGACCGTCATCCGTCGGATGTCAACACGACGCGCGACTTTGCGTCGATTGACTCTGCTCCGGAAGAAAAGCAGCGTGGTATCACCATCAACATCTCGCACGTCGAGTACGAGACCGATAACCGTCACTACGCACACGTCGACGCTCCCGGCCACGCCGACTACATCAAGAACATGATTACCGGTGCGGCTCAGATGGACGGCGCAATCCTCGTGGTTGCCGCCACCGACGGCCCGATGGCCCAGACCCGCGAGCACGTTCTGCTCGCCAAGCAGGTGGGTGTTCCTTACCTCTTGGTCGCGTTGAACAAGTCCGACATGGTCGACGACGAGGAAATCCTCGAGCTCGTCGAGGTCGAGGTTCGCGAACTGCTCACCAGTCAGGGCTTCGATGGCGAAAACGCTCCCGTGGTGCGCGTGTCCGGTCTGCAAGCCCTCGAGGGCGACCAGGCCTGGGGCGACAAGATCATGGAGCTCATGGACGGCGTGGACGCAAACATCCCCGACCCCGTGCGCGACAAGGACAAGCCATTCTTGATGCCCATCGAGGACGTGTTCACCATCACCGGCCGTGGAACTGTTGTCACCGGCCGTGCCGAGCGTGGCACTCTGTCAATCAACTCGGACGTCGAAATCGTGGGTATCCGCGACACCCAGAAGACCACCGTCACTGGAATCGAGATGTTCCACAAGCAGCTCGACGAAGCGTGGGCCGGTGAGAACTGTGGTCTGTTGCTGCGTGGTACCAAGCGTGAGGACGTCGAGCGCGGTCAGGTTGTCGTGATCCCCGGATCCGTGACTCCTCACACCGAGTTCGAAGGAACCGCCTACATCCTCGGAAAAGACGAGGGTGGGCGCCACAACCCCTTCTACACGAACTACCGTCCGCAGTTCTACTTCCGCACCACCGACGTCACCGGTGTCATCTCGCTGCCCGAGGGCACCGAGATGGTCATGCCCGGCGACACCACCGACATGAAGGTGGAGCTGATTCAGCCCATCGCCATGGAGGAAGGTCTCTCCTTCGCGATTCGTGAAGGTGGACGTACCGTGGGTGCCGGAACGGTGACCAAGGTCATCAAGTAGTCGGCGTTCAAGCTCGTAAGAAGGCCCGGGGCAACGCCCCGGGCCTTCTTCTTTTCTCGGTGTGCTTGGATTGAGAAGTGGCCGGACCGAGAGACGTTGCCCCCGATGTCCTTCGAGGTTTTGCCCTGTGGGGAATCATCCTGGTCAATGTGGCCTACTTCTCCCACTCGGTAGATTCTGGGCCAACTGCTTCCACCCTCTTGTCCACCGGGGACGCTACTGCGGCCTTTCTGGTTTTTGTGTTGGCCCAGGGCAAGTTCTATCTCATCTTTTCTTTCCTTTTTGGCTATAGCGCCCACTATGTGTTGCGAAACCTGGAGACAGGGCGCCGACGTTGGTGGTGGCGAAGCGCGGGGCTAATAATCCTGGGTGTTGCCCACGCAAGCCTTCTCTTCATCGGCGACATCCTCTTCCTCTATGGGCTGCTGGGCATAGTGGTGCTGGCTTTCTATGGCCGCAGCGAAAAGGTCATCAGGCGTTCGATGGCATGGATCTATGGGGCGTTCGCCTTGTTCTCTGTTGCTGTTGTCGCACTGGTCTGGTCAGTGGAGGCACAGGGAATCAGCGCGGCGGGCGAGACGTCACAGGCCGCGAAGGTTTACGAATCCACCGTGCTCTCCGGCGACTACCTGGCGTCGATTCCTGCCCGTTTTGACTTCTGGTTCTCGGAAGCGATCCTGCTCGTCGCCTTCCAGGGGGCCTTGACCTTCGTCGCATTCTTAGCCGGGGTACTCGCCGCCCGCGCCGGCGCCCTCGCGTCTCATGGCCTGGCCGCGCACACGCTGCGAGGAATGATGGGCTGGGGTCTGGGCCTTGGCCTGGGCCTGCAGTTGTTGTTTGGCGGGCTGTGGTTAGCCAACACTCTCTCTGCCGCGCCCTCCACGGCCGTGGAGTTGGGGTCCTTCTTTGGAAGCTTCCTCGCCGCGCCACTGCTCAGTGCCGGTTATGTGGGGCTTGTGTTGACAATCGTCAGGGCGAAACCCACAGTCTTGGGATGGCTGGGCCGTATGGGCCGAATGTCCCTCACGGTGTATTTGGGCCAGTCGGTCATTTTGAGTGTGATCTTTGGCGGTTGGGGGCTTGGCCTCTACCAAGAGGTGCCCTACTGGTCGGCGGTCGTGATTGCGGTGGGGGTGACCCTCCTGCTCGCCCTGGGGGCCACGCTGTGGTTGCGCCTGGCCACGCAGGGCCCCATGGAGCGCCTGCTGACTGCCTGGTCGCGCGTGGGTATGTCGAGGCCTACCCGCTAGCCCCATACCCCTTCCCTATGGGGCACAACCATTGTCAATCGGCGCTTCAGACAGCGATCCTTGCCGGTTTGAAAAGCTTCGACCTAATCCCACCAGAGTGTTGTGAGACCTGCCGCCGCAAAGATTTACCTCAAAGACTGCTTCCGGTCGGAAATCCGACACGCCCGGGTTGCGGGAAATACCCGGCTGTGGCAGAGTTATCGATGTTCAACACGCGCTGCATTTGTGGCGCTCACTGCCAGGCAGTGCATAGATACGCTCTAGGCCGCGGGTAGCAGAACTCTCATCGTCACTTCGGGCTCCCGTTTCGTGCGGGTGGCTGGGGAGTGGTTTGGACTGTGCTCCAAACCCGTTGAAATACACACAGTGATGTCAGTCGGACTGCCGCGTGCGGCAGGCCGGTGGGAACGCCAGGGGCCGCGTGCTGCTGGCGTGTGAAAAAGAAGGAAGAACACCATGGCGGGACAGAAAATCCGCATTCGACTCAAGTCGTATGACCACGCTGGTCTCGACGTGTCGGCGCGCAAAATCGTCGACACTGTGACACGAGCCGGTGCCACGGTAGTGGGCCCCGTGCCGCTGCCGACCGAGAAAAACGTCGTCACGGTGATTCGCTCGCCCCACAAATACAAGGACTCGAGGGAGCACTTCGACAAGCGCACCCACAAGCGCCTCATTGACATCATTGACCCCACCCCGAAGGCAGTCGACTCGCTGATGCGACTCGACCTGCCCGCGGACGTCAACATCGAAATCAAGCTGTAGGGAAACGACTGTGTCTACTCTGACTGCAACCAAAGGTGTGCTGGGTAAGAAGCTCGGCATGACCCAGGTGTGGGACGACAACAACAACGTCGTTCCCGTCACCGTCATTGAGGTGAGCCCCAACGTGGTCACCCAGATCCGCACCGTCGATCACGACGGCTACGACGCCATTCAGATCGCCGCGGGCGCTATCGATCCGCGTAAGGTCACCAAGCCGCTCAAAGGCCACTTCGAGAAGGCCGGCGTGACTCCTCGTCGCCACATCACCGAGATTCGCACCCCCGACGCCTCCAGCTACGAAGTCGGTCAAGAGCTCACCGCTGAAGCTTTTGAGGCGGGTGCAGTCGTCGACGTAGTCGGTACCAGCAAAGGTAAGGGCACCGCCGGTGTGATGAAGCGCCACAACTTTAAGGGCGTTTCCGCCTCACACGGTGCCCACCGCAACCACCGCAAGCCCGGTTCCATCGGTGCCTCTGCGACTCCGTCGCGCGTGTTCAAGGGAATGCGCATGGCCGGCCGGATGGGTAACGAGCGCGTCACCGTGATGAACCTCTCCGTGGTGCGCGTGGATGCCGAGCGCAACCTGATCCTCATTAAAGGTGCCGTACCCGGCCCTAAGGGTCGTCTCGTTTTTGTTCGTAACGCCCGGAAGGGATCCTGAGCATGAGTGCCATCGACGTCCTCGACGCGACCGGGAAAAAGTCCGGTTCGGTTGACCTGCCCGCCGACATGTTCGACGTGCAAACCAACGTGCCGCTGATTCACCAGGTCGTTGTCGCCCAGCTCGCCGCTGCTCGCCAGGGAACTCACAAAGTGAAGCACCGCGGTGAAGTCTCCGGCTCCGGGCGCAAGCCATTCAAACAAAAGGGAACCGGTCGCTCACGCCAGGGCTCGATTCGTGCCCCCGAGCACCGCGGTGGTGGTGTCGTCCACGGACCCACACCCCGCAGCTACGCGCAGCGCACCCCGAAGAAGATGATCCGCCAGGCCCTCTTTGGAGCACTCTCGGACCGTGCCCGCGCAGAACGCCTTCACGTGGTCAAGAACTTCGGTTTAGGCGACACCCCGTCGACCAAGACCGCCGCCTCGCTGTTGCAGGCGACCGCCCCGGGACCCAAGGTCCTCGTGGTGGTCGGACGCGAAGACGAAGTCGGTCAAAAGAGTGTGCGCAACCTCCCCGGTGTGCACGCCCTACACCCCGACCAGTTGAACGCCTACGACGTGCTGGGCTCTGATGACATCGTCTTCACTCAGGGCGCCTTCGAAGAGTTCGTGTCGGGTATCGCTGTGACGACTGAGGAGGCCACCAAATGAGCGTCGACCAGATTGCCGGTAACAAGGACCCCAGGGACATCATTGTCCGCCCCATTGTCAGTGAGAAGAGCTACAACCTCATCGACCAGGGCAAGTACACCTTCGAGGTCCACCCCGAGGCAAACAAGAGCGAAATCAAGGCCGCCATCGAGAAAATCTTCGATGTGAAGGTCGGCAGTGTGAACACCCTCAACCGCCAGGGCAAGACCCGCCGCACCCGGTTCGGGCAAGGCAAGCGCAAAGACACCAAGCGCGCGATTGTCACCCTCGCCAGCGGTTCCATCGACATCTTCACCGCGGTCGGTTAAGGAGACTCTGACTCATGGCTATTCGTAAACACCGTCCGACGACCCCGGGTCGTCGCGGCTCGTCGGTCTCCGACTTCCAGGAAATCACTCGGACAACCCCCGAGAAGTCCCTGCTGCGCCCGCTGTCAAAGACCGGTGGACGAAACAACCAGGGCCGCATCACCTCGCGTCACATCGGTGGGGGCCACAAGCGTCAGTACCGCGTGATCGACTTCCGTCGCAACGACAAAGACGGCGTGAACGCCAAGGTGGCGCACATCGAGTACGACCCCAACCGCACGGCGCGTATCGCGCTACTGCACTTCGTGGATGGCACCAAGCGCTACATTCTCGCGCCGGAGAAGCTGAAGCAGGGTGACATCGTCGAGTCGGGTCCCGGTGCGGACATTAAGCCCGGGAACAACCTGCCCCTTCGCAACATCCCGGTGGGAACCGTGGTTCACGCCATCGAGCTTCGCCCCGGTGGTGGCGCCAAAATGGCCCGCTCGGCCGGAGCCTCCGTGCGACTCGTCGCCAAAGACGGCCCCTACGCCCAACTGCGTTTGCCGTCTGGAGAAATTCGCAACGTCGATGCGCGCTGCCGCGCCAGTATCGGCGAGGTGGGTAACGCCGAACAGACGAACATCAACTGGGGTAAGGCGGGACGCAACCGCTGGAAGGGCGTTCGCCCCACCGTCCGCGGTGTCGCGATGAACCCGGTCGATCACCCCCACGGTGGTGGTGAGGGCAAGACCTCTGGTGGACGTCACCCGGTGAGCCCCTGGGGTCAGGCCGAAGGGCGCACCCGCAAGCCCAACCGTCCCTCCGACAAACTCATTGTCCGTCGCCGGTCCACCGGTAAGAAGCGCTAGGAGCCAGACATGCCACGCAGTCTGAAAAAGGGTCCCTTCGTGGACGACCACCTGTTGAACAAGGTGAACGTCCAAAACGAGGCAAAAACCAAGAACGTGATTAAGACCTGGTCACGCCGGTCAATGATTGTGCCGGCCATGCTCGGTCACACCATCGCGGTCCACGACGGCCGCAAGCACATCCCGGTCTTCATCACCGAAACGATGGTGGGTCACAAGCTGGGCGAATTCGCGCCGACGAGGACGTTCCGCGGACACGAAAAAGACGACAGAAAGGGTCGCCGCCGCTAGGCGCGCGTCACAGAGGAGAGAAGACCATGGTGGAATCGATGGCCCGGGTGCGACAAATTCGCGTCACGCCCCAAAAGGCCCGCCGAGTCGTGGACCTGATTCGTGGAATGCGGGCCGTGGAAGCGGTGGCCGTGTTGAAGCACCAGCCGCAAGCAGTCAGTGAGCCCCTGGGCAAAATTGTCGCCTCGGCGATCGCCAACGCCCAGGTCATCGCCGACCGCGACGGCGTGTTCCTCGACGAGACCGACCTCTACGTCGCCAAAGCGTTCGTGGACGAGGGAATCACACTCAAGCGTTTCCGCCCCCGCGCCCAGGGACGTGCGTTTCGCATCAACAAGCGCACCAGCCACATCACCGTGGTCCTGGCGACCCCCGATGAACCGTCGCTTGGCTCAGGCCCCGGCGCGAAGCAGAAGGTGAGCAAGTAATGGGTCAGAAAGTCAACCCCTACGGTTTCCGCCTCGGAATCACGACCGACCACACGTCGCGTTGGTTTTCCGACAGCACGGCGAAAGGCCAGCGCTACCGCGACTACGTGACCGAAGACGTCAAAGTTCGCGAGTTTTTGAAAAAAGAGCTCGACCGTGCGGGTATTGCGCGCATCGAAATCGAGCGCACCCGTGACCGCGTGCGCGTCGACATCCACTCGGCACGCCCCGGCATTGTGATCGGACGCCGCGGTGCAGAAGCAGAACGTATCCGCGCCGACCTCGAAAAGCTCACCGGTAAACAGATCCAGCTCAACATCCTCGAGGTGAAAAACCCCGAAGCCGAAGCGCAGCTGGTCGCCCAAGGCATTGCCGAGCAGTTGAGCGCTCGCGTGGCGTTTCGCCGCGCGATGCGTAAGGGCCTCCAGGGCGCTCAGCGCGCCGGGGCCAAAGGTGTCCGTATCCAGGTGTCTGGTCGACTGGGTGGGGCAGAAATGTCCCGCTCCGAGTTCTACCGCGAAGGCCGTGTGCCCCTGCACACCCTCCGGGCGAACATCGACTACGGCTTCTACGAAGCCCGCACCACCTACGGCCGTATCGGTGTGAAGGTGTGGATCTACAAGGGTGATTTGACCAACAAGGAACTGGCTCGCGAACAGGCTCAGCAGCGCTCGCAGCGTCCGGAACGCCGTGATGGCGCCCGTCGCGGCCCGGCGCGCGACGCCCAGCCCGCAGCCCAGGCAAGCGGAAGTGAGGCCTAGTCATGCTGATTCCCCGGAAGCTGAAATTCCGCAAGCAGCACCACCCCAAGCGGGGCGGTCACGCCACCGGTGGCACCAAGGTGTCCTTTGGTGAGTACGGGATCCAGGCGATGTCCTCGGCGTATGTGACGAACCGTCAGATCGAAGCCGCACGTATCGCCATGACCCGTCACATCAAGCGTGGTGGAAAAGTGTGGATCAACATCTACCCCGACCGTCCGTTGACGAAGAAACCGGCGGAAACCCGGATGGGTAGCGGTAAAGGTTCGCCGGAGTGGTGGATTGCCAACGTCAAGCCCGGCCGTGTGCTCTTTGAGGTATCCGGCGTGAACGAGCAGCTCGCGCGCGAAGCGCTCACCCGCGCCATCCACAAATTGCCAGTGAAGGCTCGGATTATTTCCCGGGAGGAGGGCGCCTGATGGCTGTCGGATCGAAAGAACTGCGTCCGGAAGAGCTGGACACTTTTGAGGACCAGCGTCTCTTGGACGAACTCAAGCGTCAGAAGGAAGAGCTGTTTAACCTGCGATTCCAGGACGCGACGGGCCAGCTGGACAATCACGGTCGCTTGCGCGCGGTGCGCCGCGACATCGCCCGGATTTACACCGTGATTCGGGAGCGCGAGTTGGGCATTCGTGCCACCCCCGCTCCGATTGAGGTGCCGTCCAAGAAGAAGGCGTCCAAGAAGGCCGAGAAAGAACCCGCCGAGGCGGCAGCGAGCGAGGAGACCGCGTAATGGCGAGCGAAGCACAGAAGACCTCCGCCACTGAGGCGGAAGAGATGTCGCGTGGCTACCGCAAGGTGCGCCGCGGATACGTCGTGAGCGACAAGATGGACAAGACCATCACCGTCGAGGTAGAGGACCGGGTCAAGCACCCCCTCTACGGCAAGGTGGTGCGCCAGAGCTCCAAAGTGAAAGCCCACGACGAAACCAATCAAGCTGGAGTCGGTGACCTGGTGGTCATCAGTGAGACCAGGCCACTGTCGGCAACGAAGCGTTGGCGTCTAGTGGAAATTGCGGAGAAGGCCAAGTAGGCCCCAACAACTAAAAGGACCCCGTAGTCATGTTGCAGCAGGAATCCCGAGTTAAAGTCGCCGATAACACCGGCGCGAAAGAGCTACTGACCATTCGTGTGGTCGGTGGCTCCGGTCGCCGCTATGCGGGACTGGGCGACGTGATTGTCGCGACCGTGAAAGACGCGATCCCCGGTGGCGGTGTCAAAAAGGGCGAGGTCGTCAAAGCCGTCATCGTCCGCACAGCCAAGCAGACCCGTCGCCACGACGGTTCGTACATCAAATTTGACGAGAATGCCGCGGTGCTGATTAAAAACACCGAGGGTGAACCGCGCGGAACCCGTATTTTCGGCCCGGTGGGTCGAGAGCTTCGCGATAAGCGGTTCATGAAAATCATCTCGCTCGCTCCGGAGGTGCTCTAACAATGGCAAAGATCAAGAAGGGTGACCTGGTTCAGGTCATCAGCGGAAAAACCGAAGCGCGCGGTGGTGACCGCGGCAAAACGGGCAAAGTCATTGAAGTGCTCGCCGAACAGGACCGTGTCCTCGTCGAAGGCGTCAACTTTGTGACCAAGCACATCAAAGTGGGCCAGAGCTACCGCGGGGCAAAAACCGGCGGAATCGAAACCCACGAAGCCCCCATCCACATTTCCAATGTGGCCCTGGTCGACCCGAAGACGAAAAAGCCCACCCGCGTGGGTTTCCGTGAAGAGGTCGGCGAAAAGGGTGGCGTGAAAAAGACCATCCGTGTTCGTTATGCGAAAAAGTCAGGTGAGACCCTCTGATGTCGACCACAACCGTGAACGCGCTGCCGAGCCTCAAAGCTCGCTACCGCAACGAAATTATTGCCGCCCTCACCGAGGAATTTGGTTATGCCAACCCGCACCAGGTGCCGACGCTTGTCAAAGTAGTCGTCAACACCGGTGTCGGTGAAGCGGCAAAAGACAGCAAGGTGATTGATGGTGCGGTCGCTGACCTCACGGCGATCACCGGCCAGAAGCCCGTGGTCACGAAGGCCCGCAAGTCAATCGCTCAGTTCAAGCTGCGCGAAGGAATGCCGATCGGGGCGCACGTGACCCTGCGCAACAACCGGGCCTGGGAGTTCATTGACCGCCTGGTGAATCTCGCGCTGCCACGAATCAGAGACTTTCGGGGGCTCTCGCCCAAACAGTTCGACGGTTCGGGTAACTACACTTTCGGGCTGGCCGAACAGTCGGTCTTCCACGAAATCGATCCGGACAAGATTGACCGGGTTCGCGGTTTCGACATCACTGTCGTGACCACCGCAAAAAACGATGACGAAGGTCGGGCGCTGTTGAAGGCGCTGGGCTTTCCGTTTGTCTCCACAACAGTAGAAGAGGCCTAAGGGCCCATAAATCGGATGGGTCGGCCCCGGTGCCCCGGGAGTCGAAACCGGCCGAAGACAGGAATACAGCACTATGACGATGACAGATCCGGTCGCAGACATGTTGACCCGGTTGCGAAACGCCAACCAGGCTCAGCACGACGCTGTGAGCATGCCCGGAAGCAAACTGAAATCCCACATCGCCGAGATTCTCGAGCGTGAGGGCTACATTTCCGGTTTCGCCGAAGAGGCTCAACGTGTGGGTAAGACCCTCACCCTGACCCTGAAATACGGTCAGAATCGCGAACGCAGCATCGTGGGCATTAGTCGCGTGTCCAAACCCGGTCTTCGGGTGTACGCCAAGTCGACCGAACTTCCTCAGGTCCACGGTGGCCTGGGTATCGCCATTTTGTCCACCTCCTCCGGTCTGTTGACCAACCGTGAGGCCAACGAGAAGGGCGTAGGTGGGGAAGTTCTCGCCTACGTATGGTGATCTGACATGTCACGTATTGGACGACTTCCTATCCCTGTGCCCGCCGGTGTGACGGTGACCATCAACGGTTCCCACGTCGCGGTCAAGGGACCCAAGGGTGAGCTCGAGCTCACGATTTCTGAACCGATTGAGGCTACCGTTGAGGACGACCGCATCCTGGTCACGCGTCCCGACGATGAGCGCGAATCGCGTGCTCTGCACGGCCTCACGCGCAGCCTCATTGCCAACCAGGTGATTGGTGTGACCGATGGCTACGCCAAGACCCTCGAAGTTGTCGGGACGGGCTACCGTGTCGCGGCGAAAGGGCAGTCTGTGGAGTTCGCGCTCGGCTACTCACACTCCATTACGGTGGATCCACCGGCCGGTGTCACCTTCAGCGTGGAGGGCACCAACAAGGTCACCGTGTCGGGTATCGATAAGCAGGCTGTCGGCGAAGCGGCAGCGAACATTCGCAAGCTTCGCAAGCCGGAGCCCTATAAGGGCAAGGGTGTGCGCTACGAAGGTGAGCGCGTCCGACGCAAGGCTGGAAAGGCTGGTAAGTAACCATGGCTTTGGGAACTAGAGGTTCGAGCAAGCAGGCTCAGCGCGCCCGTCGCCACAACCGCCTGCGCAAAAAGATTGTTGGCACCCCCGAGCGTCCGCGCTTGGTGGTCACCCGTTCAGCACGCCACGTGTTTGTTCAGGTCGTGAACGACCAGGAGAGCCGCACGATTGCCTCGGCGTCAACGATGGAAGCCGACATGCGTTCCTTCGACGGTGATAAAACCGCCAAGGCTCGCAAGATCGGTGAAATGGTGGCCGAGCGTGCCAAGAAAGAGGGCATCACCGCGGTGGTGTTTGACCGTGGAGGCAACCGCTATGCCGGCCGAGTGGCCGCCATCGCTGAAGGTGCCCGAGAGAGTGGATTAGAGCTGTGAGCGACGAGAAGAAGGAAGAGAACGTGACCGACGCCGCCGAGGCAGAAGCGACCGAAGTGGTCGCGACTGAAGCGGACGCGACGGAGGGCCAAGCCGCTGAGGCCGCTCCTGCCACAGACGCCCCGGTTGCCGGAGTGTCGGTAGCGGAAGAGCCCCGCGAACAGCGTCGCGGTAGCCGTGAGCGCCGTCCCGAGGCTCAGCGCGGTGCGCGTGACACGGGCGATAAGGGCCAATTCCTGGAGCGTGTGGTCACGATCAACCGCGTGTCCAAAGTGGTCAAGGGTGGTCGCCGTTTTGCGTTTACCGCTCTCGTTGTCGTCGGTGACGGCAACGGCATGGTCGGTGTCGGCTACGGCAAGGCCCGTGAGGTCCCCCTGGCGATTTCTAAGGGAGTGGAAGAGGCGAAAAAGAACTTCTTCCGCGTTCCCCGGGTCTCCCAGACCATTCCGCACCCGGTCCAGGGTGAGGCCGCTGCGGGAGTTGTCCTGTTGCGCCCCGCCGCTGCGGGTACCGGCGTTATCGCCGGTGGTCCGGTTCGCGCCGTACTGGAGTGCGCGGGAATTCACGATGTCCTCAGCAAGTCACTGGGTTCATCCAACACGTTGAACATTGTCCACGCCACCGTGGAAGCCCTGAGGCAGTTGGAGGAGCCCCGCGCTGTCGCCGCTCGCCGAGGGGTGGAGTTCGAATCGATGGCCCCGGGCCGCCTGGTGCGCGCTGAGGCCGAAGCTGTGGCGGCGAAGAAGGCGAGCGAATAATGGCGAAGAATCTCAAAGTGACTCAGATGAAGTCGCGGATTGGCGAGAAGCCGAGGGCGCGCGAAACCCTCCGCAGTCTTGGTTTGAAAAAGATCGGCCAATCAGTGATTCGACCCGATAATCCGCAAAACCGTGGATACGTGCAGACTGTCCGTCACCTGGTGACGGTGGAGGAGATTGACTAATGGCTGAAGAGAAGAAGCCGGCCGCGAAGAAGCCGGCTGAGAAGAAGCCGGCCGCGGATAAGCCGTCCGCGGCGAAGAAGACCACGGCAAGCGCTGCCAAGGAGACCGCCGCGAAGAAGCCGGCCGCGAAAACGACGGCGGCGAAGAGCACTTCGTCGAAGAGCACTGCGTCGAAGACCACCGCCTCTAAGAGCACTGGCTCGAAGAGCACTGCGTCCAAACCCGCCGCCTCCAAACCGGCCGCGTCCAAGACGGGCTCCAAGGCGGCAGCCTCGACAAAGACAGCCTCGACAAAGACAGCGTCGACAAAGACCTCCTCAGCGAAGGCTGCGTCGACCACATCGAGTGCTGCAAAGCCCGCGGCAAAGAAACCCGCAGCGGAGAAGAAGACTGAGGCACAGCCGGCGACTAAGGCGGCGTCTTCAGCCAAGGCTCCCGCGGCGAAGAAGGCTACCGATACCGCAGCGCCTGCGGCAAAGAGCGCGTCCGGTTCCACTAAGACGGCTGCCAAGCCGGCGGCGAAGAAGAAGCCTGCTTCTTCGGATGTCGCCCGCCCCGCAGTGTTGAAGCTCCACCACCTACGACCCGCACCCGGGGCGAAAAAGTCCAAAACCCGCGTGGGTCGCGGTGAAGGATCGAAGGGTAAGACTGCGGGTCGCGGAACGAAGGGAACGAAGGCTCGTTACCAGGTGCGCCCCGGTTTTGAGGGTGGCCAGTTGACCTCGGTGATGCGTGCGCCCAAGCTGCGTGGATTTACCAACCCGTTCCGCGTGGAGTACCAGGTGGTAAACGTGGGTCGTCTCGCAGAGCTGTACCCCAAGGGTGGAGATGTCACTGTGGCCGATTTGGTCGCGAAGGGTGCCGTGCGCAAGTCCGAAAAAGTGAAGGTCCTCGCGGATGGCGAGCTGTCCGTCAAACTGAGCGTGAGCGTGGACAAAGTCTCCGCTTCCGCGAAAGAAAAAATCGAAAAGGCTGGTGGCGAGGTCCGCTAAGGCCCTCAGATTCCCGCCAGCCGGCGGGGATGAAAAACCACTAGGCTCGTGTGGATTGTGAGCGGCTCAGTCGCATCGGGAGGCAAATGTGTTTCAGGTCATAGGAAGAATCTTCCGAACTCCTGATTTGCGGCGAAAGATTGCGTTCACGGTGGCAATCATCGCCATCTTCCGACTGGGCTCCTTTATTCCCGCGCCTTTTGTGGACTACCGCAACGTCCAGCAGTGCTTGGCGGGCTCTGGCGGAACCCAGGGGCTCTATGAACTGGTGAACCTGTTCAGTGGTGGCGCCCTGTTGCAGCTGTCGATTTTTGCGCTGGGCATCATGCCCTACATCACGGCGGCCATTATTACCCAGTTGCTGCGTGTGGTCATTCCCCACTTCGAGACCCTGCACAAAGAGGGACAGCAGGGTCAGGCGAAGCTCACCCAGTACACCCGCTACATGACAATCGGTTTAGCTCTGCTGCAGTCGACCACACTGATTACGGTCGCGCGTAGTGGTGCGCTTTTTGGGGCAAACTCCGGCGTGGCCTCCTGTAATCAACTGCTGGCCAACGACTCCTGGTACGCCATCATGCTGATGGTCATCACGATGACCGCCGGGACCGGCTTCATCATGTGGATGGGTGAGATGATCACCGAGCGCGGTGTGGGTAACGGCATGTCACTGCTGATTTTCGTGTCGATTGCCGCGACATTCCCCGGGTCGCTGTGGGCGATTGGTCAGTCGGAGGGCTTCGAAATCTTCGTGGGCGTGCTCGTGGTGGGGTTGATCATCATGGCGCTGGTGGTCTTCGTTGAGCAGTCTCAGCGTCGAGTCCCGGTGCAGTACGCCAAGCGCATGGTGGGACGTCGAACCTTCGGTGGGAGCAACACCTACATCCCCATCAAGGTGAACATGGCCGGAGTCGTTCCGGTGATTTTCGCGTCCTCATTGCTCTACCTTCCCGCGCTGCTGACCCAGTTCAACCAGCCCGGAGCCGCCGGTGAGCAGCCTCCCGAATGGGTCGTGTGGATTCAAAATAACTTCACCTCCGGGGACAACCCGCTCTACATGCTCGTCTACTTCCTCCTCATCGTGGGCTTCACCTTCTTCTACGTGGCCATCACGTTTAACCCTGAAGAAGTGGCCGACAATATGAAGAAGTACGGCGGCTTCATCCCCGGTATTCGTGCCGGACGGCCCACTGCGGAATACCTGGACTACGTCCTCACCCGGATCACCTTCCCCGGCTCGTTGTATTTGGGCTTGGTGGCCCTCATCCCGCTCATCGCCTTGGCGACAGTGAACGCCAACCAAAACTTCCCCTTCGGTGGCGCCAGCATCCTGATTATTGTGGGAGTCGGCCTCGACACGGTGAAACAGATCGACTCGCAGCTGCAGCAGCGCCACTATGAAGGGCTCCTGAAGTGAGTAGCGGCACCCGCCTCCTTCTGATTGGTCCTCCCGGAGCGGGCAAAGGAACGCAGGCGACGCGCCTCGGTGAACACTTCGGTATCCCCGCCATTTCCACGGGCGATATTTTTCGCGAAAACGTCAAAAACGAAACCGAGCTGGGCAAGAAAGCTAAGTCCTACATGGACGCGGGCGAAAACGTCCCCGACTCTCTGACCAACGATCTCGTTCAGGACCGGCTGAGCCAGGCCGATTGCGCCGACGGGTTTCTCCTGGATGGCTACCCCCGCACTGCGGCGCAGGTCGACGCGCTCGAGGACATGCTCGCGGCACAGTCCACCAGGCTCGACGCTGCAGTAGAACTTGTAGCGGACGTCGAGGTGGTGGTCGATCGCCTGCGCCAGCGGTCGATTGATCAGGGCCGGAGCGACGACAGCGAAGATGTCGTGCGCCACCGTCTCGAGGTGTATGCCGAGCAGACCGCTCCGCTCATTGAAGTTTTCCAGCAGCGGGGACTGTTAGTCGCCGTCGATGGGATTGGTCCGATCGATGAAATCACCGAACGGATCGTGGCCCGCCTCGCGGCGGCCGATGTGAACTAGTCCAAGAAGATTTGTGTCGGGGGCTACTTCGGCATAAACTAACCCTTTGGTGTGTCAATGGCTTTCGAGCCAGCCACTCCAGCATGACCAGTACAAGTAGACGAAGAGGCTATGGCCAACAAAGACGGTGTCATCGAAATCGAAGGTTCGGTTATCGAGTCCCTGCCCAATGCGATGTTTCGTGTTGAGTTGACCAACGGTCACAAGGTTCTTGCCCACATTTCGGGCAAGATGCGCCAGCACTACATTCGTATTCTCCCCGAGGATCGCGTGATTGTGGAGCTAAGCCCCTATGACCTGACCCGTGGCCGAATCGTTTATCGCTACAAATAGCGGGTACTGAGAAGGAACGGCCCGCGTGAGTGGGTACGAGGCCAGCAGGAGAAAAAATGAAGGTTAGCTCGAGCGTCAAGAAGATTTGTGACCGGTGTCGTGTCATTCGCCGTAACGGAAACGTCATGGTGATTTGCTCCAACCCCCGCCACAAGCAGCGCCAGGGATAGTAGTACGACAACTCAATAGACCAGCCAGGTTCACGAATCCCTCACGGGAGGACACCTCGGGGAGAGGCCCGGGCACCGAATCTGACACATACCTCTCAGCCACTTTTGGAGAAAACAAATGGCACGTATTGCCGGGATTGACATTCCCCGCGAAAAGCGGGTCGAAGTCGCCCTCACCTACGTCTACGGCGTGGGACCCACCCGTGCGCGGGAGACTATCGCCGCGACCGGGATTAACCCGAACACCCGCGTGAAGGACCTGAGCGACGACGAGTTGCTCGCCTTGCGTTCACACATCGAAGCCCACTTCAAGGTCGAAGGTGACCTCCGCCGCGAGGTCGCCGCAGATATCCGCCGCAAGGTGGAAATCGGTAGCTATCAGGGCGTGCGGCACCGTCGTGGCCTGCCCGTGCACGGCCAGCGGACAAAGACCAACGCGCGCACCCGCAAGGGTCCCAAGCGCACCGTCGCCGGCAAGAAAAAGGCCTAGTCGGTACCTGATCACTAACGAGTCTCGGAGTTAATTAATGGCAACCACGAAAGCGTCCCCCGCGCGTAAGCCGCGTCGTAAGGGCAAGAAGAATATTGCTGTGGGCCAAGCCCACATCAAGTCGACCTTTAACAACACCATCGTGTCGATTACCGACCCTCAGGGCGGTGTCGTCAGCTGGGCGTCATCGGGCGCCGTGGGTTTTAAAGGGTCCAGAAAATCCACCCCGTTCGCTGCCCAGCTTGCTGCCGAGTCGGCCGCCAAGCAGGCGCAGGAGCACGGGATGAAGAAAGTTGACGTATTCGTCAAGGGACCGGGTTCCGGACGGGAGACGGCCATCCGGTCGCTCCAAGCCGCTGGTCTTGAGGTGGGTTCGATTACCGATGTGACGCCCCAGGCGCACAACGGGTGCCGTCCCCCCAAGCGTCGTCGCGTCTAAGGGGTGACCGACCGTCACCTAGACGGTCGGACGTCTCGCCTCGCACTACAACTCAATATGTTCCGCGGTGTGAAACCGCATTGCGTAATAGGTGTCATATAGCGGACACTTTGCCGAAAGGAAACAAATAGTGCTCATTGCACAGCGCCCCACCCTCGCAGAAGAATCCCTCTCCGAAAACCGATCGACGTTCGTGATCGAGCCCCTGGAGCCAGGTTTTGGCTACACGCTCGGTAACTCACTGCGTCGCACACTGCTGTCGTCTATTCCCGGTGCAGCCGTCACGGGCATCCGCATCGACGGTGTCCTCCACGAATTCTCCACGGTGGAGGGTGTGAAGGAAGACGTCACCGAGATCATTTTGAACATCAAGAACCTCGTGGTCGCCAGTGAGCACGACGAGCCGATCACCGCCTACCTGCGTAAGCAGGGTGCGGGGAACGTCACCGCGGCCGACATTTCGGCCCCCGCCGGTGTCGAAATCCACAACCCCGAGTTGCACATCGCGACGCTGAACGACAAAGCCAGCTTCGAGCTGGAGCTCACCATCGAGCGCGGTCGTGGATACGTCTCGTCCACCCAAAACCGAAACGAGTATGCCGAAGCCGGTCAGATCCCGGTCGACTCGATTTACTCGCCCGTGATGAAGGTCACCTACCGCGTCGAGGCAACTCGTGCCGGTGAGCGCACCGACTTCGACCGTCTCGTCGTTGACGTGGAAACGAAGCCCTCGATGGCTCCACGGGATGCGGTGGCTTCGGCCGGTCGCACCCTGGTGGAACTCTTCGGACTCGCTCGCGACTTGAACGCGGAGGCAGAAGGTATTGAAATTGGTCCAGCCCCGGTTGAGGCAGTGATGTCCAACGAAATGGCCACACCAATCGAGAGCATGGACCTGTCGGTTCGAAGCTACAACTGCTTGAAGCGCGAAGGCATCAACACGGTGAGCGAATTGGTTGCTCTTTCCGAGCACCAGCTCATGAACATCCGCAATTTCGGTCAGAAGTCGGTCGACGAGGTGCGCGACAAGCTGGTGGAAATGGGTCTGTCTCTCAAAGACACCATGCCCGGTTTTGACGGCAGCGCGTACTACACCGGCCTCGACGAAGAATAACCAGCTCACCAGTACAAGGAAGAGACCATGCCTAAGCCCACGAAGGGACCCCGCCTCGGCGGCGGACCCGCCCACGAAAAGCTGATGCTCGCGAACCTCGCGACCGCGCTGATCACCCACGGTCGTATCCAGACCACGGAGACGAAGGCGAAGCGCCTTCGTCCGCTGGCTGAGCGGATGGTGACCTTTGCCAAGCGCGGTGACCTGCACGCACGCCGTCGGGTGATGACGGTGATCCGCGATAAGTCGGCAGTGCACAAGCTGTTTACCGAAATTGCTCCCCTGGTCGAACACCGCGAAGGCGGCTACACCCGCGTGGTGAAGACCGGTTTCCGCAAGGGTGACAACGCCCCCATGGCGGTCATTGAACTAATCCTCGACCCGGTGGAAAAGAAGCCTTCGGCGAAGAAAGCCCAGGCCGCAAGTGACGCTGCGGCGCCCGTTGCGCCCGTCGCTGATGCGGAGGGCACCGATGTTGAGAGCACCGAGTCAGACGCTGTGGCATCCGACGGAGTAGAGGTCGCCGCCGAAAACACCGAGTCGGTAGCCGTCGACATGGACCAGGCGGTGGAGGCTGCTGGCGCTGAGGAGGCTGCTGACGAGGCTGCTGACGCCACGGAAGAGGCCACGGAAGAGGCCCCTGTCGAGACAGAAGCTGCCGAGACAGAAGGTGCCGAGACGGACGCTGCCGAAGCGGAGCCCGAGACCGCGGCGAGCGACGACACCCCCGAGGAGAAAAAGGCCTAAGCGGGTCACGTTGGCCCCTGGCTTACACTGCTCGTTGTGAGCATCAGGTTACGACTCGACCTGTCCTACGACGGGTCAGAGTTTTCCGGTTGGGCAGTTCAGCCCAACCGGCGCACCGTCCAGGGTGAGGTTGAGCTTGCCCTCTCCCGGGTGTTTCACTGTGAGCTCCACCAACTGCGCACCGTGGTCGCCGGCCGCACCGATGCCGGTGTTCACGCCACCGGGCAGGTCTGCCACGCAGATTTGCCCGACGAGGCAGAAGCCGTTGTGACCCGGGCGGGAAGTGGTGATCGGCTCCTTAAGAGGCTTCGTGGGGCGCTGGGAAAATCGTCGCCGGTGTGGATTCGCTCGGTGGTGAGGGCGCCGGAAGGCTTCGATGCCCGATTTTCGGCACTTTCGCGCCGCTACGAATACCGCATTGCTGACGCGACCTCCACTAAAGACCCACGCCAGGTTGGATACACGCTCTGGAGTGACGACCATTTGGACCGGGAGGCGATGAACGCACTGGGACACAAGCTACTCGGACTACACGATTGGGCGAGTTTTTGTCGCGCACGGCCCGGGGCGACAACCATTCGGGAACTTCAGGAGTTTTCGTGGACACCGGATGCGGACAACGTGTTGGTGTCGACCGTATTAGCTGACGCGTTTTGCCACTCCATGGTTCGATCGCTGGTGGGCGCGGCGGTGGCTGTGGGGCGGGGGGAATTGAGCATCGAGCAGGTCGTGGCCCTCCGAGACGCGACGACCAGGACCAGTAGTTGGAAGACCATGGCCGCGAAAGGTTTGACGCTGTGCGAGGTTACCTATCCTCCGGATCGCGAGCTCTTCCGCCGGGCTGAGGCCACCCGGTCCCAGCGTGAGCAGCCCACAGATTGAGATTGGCCCCATCACGGTGTAACGTAGGGCGCTGGTGCCAAAAGAGTTGGCACTTCGGTTGAGCCCTCCACCGGGATGTTTGTCACAAACTCCCCCCGGAGCGGGATTCACGAACACCTCGACACGATGGGATGACGCATGACGCGCACCTTTAGCCCCACCCCCGCGGACATTAGCCGCTCCTGGGTGGTCATTGACGCCGCTGACGTGGTTCTGGGTCGCCTCGCGACTCACGCCGCCACTGTTCTGCGCGGTAAGCACAAACCCACTTTCTCCCCGCACATGGACATGGGTGACTACGTCATCATCGTCAATGCGGACAAAGTGGTTCTGACGGGCAATAAAGCCGCCCAGAAGATGGAATACCGCCACTCGGGTTACCCCGGTGGTTTGACCGCCACGTCCTACACCGAGGTGTTGGAGAAGAACCCCGTTCGTGCCGTGGAGCGCGCCATTCGAGGCATGTTGCCCAAAAACACGCTGGGTCGCGAACAGCTGAAAAAGCTCAAAGTCTATGCCGGTCCGGAACACCCGCACGAGGCACAGCAGCCCACTCCCTTCGAAATCAACCAAATCGCCCAGTAGCGGCGCCCACGCAAAGGATTAGACCATGGCTTCTCTCGCCGATCAGGCTGACGTCCCCGAGACGTTCAGCACCGAAACTCCAGAAACAGCGGAAACCGCTGCAGCCCCCCGACCCGCCCTCACCATTGGTGGTCAGGCGGTGGGCAGGCGCAAGCAGGCCATTGCCCGCGTGCGCCTCACTCCGGGAAGCGGTGTCATCACCGTGAACGGCCGCACCCTCGAGGACTACTTCCCCAATAAGTTGCACCAGCAACTGATCAACGACCCGTTCACGCTGTTGAAGCTTCAGGGCAGCTACGACGTTCAGGCACGCATCAGCGGCGGCGGCCCCTCCGGCCAGGCCGGTGCACTGCGTTTGGGCATCGCCCGAGCGCTCAACGAGATTGATCGCGACAACAACCGGGCTGACCTGAAAAAGGCGGGCTTTTTGTCCCGAGACGCCCGCGCCAAGGAAAGCAAGAAGGCCGGCCTGAAGAAGGCTCGTAAGGCTCCTCAGTACTCCAAGAGGTAGTCCGAGCCTTCGGACCAGACAATGGGTCGTCTTTTTGGAACCGACGGCGTCCGCGGTCTCGCTAACGCAGACCTCACGGCGAAGCTGGCGCTTGAGCTGGCCCAGGCGGCAGCGTCTGTTCTCACCAAGGGTCGACACGCTGATGAGCTGCGCAGTAAGGGTCTTCGCCCCCAAGCAGTAATCGCGAGAGACCCCAGGGTCTCTGGGCAGTTTCTCTCCCACGCTGTGGCGGCAGGTCTGGCCAGCTCAGGCATCGATGTGTTAGACGCCGGGGTGTTACCGACCCCCGCGGTGGCACTGTTGGTTCGAGACGCCGGTCTCGATTTCGGGGTGATGATTTCCGCCTCACACAACGCGGCCCCCGACAACGGCATCAAGTTCTTCTCCTTCGGGGGAACCAAACTGCCCGATGAGGTCGAAGACCGCATCGAAGGGTTCTTGGGCACCCAGCCGCTGAGTCCCACCGGGGAGGGTGTGGGCCGAATCAGTCGTTTTGCCGACGCCGAAGATCGCTACGCGCTTGCTCTCTTGAAGACCCTGCCGGTCCGCCTCGACGGTCTCCACATTGTGTTGGATTGCGCCCACGGTGCAGCGGCCGGGGTCTCCCCCCGGGTGTTCCGGGATGCCGGTGCCGAAGTGACGGTGATTGGCGCCGAACCCGATGGTCTCAACATCAACCACGGCTACGGCTCCACCTATCCGGGAAAACTCCAAGAGGCCGTGGTGGAGCTGGGCGCTGATGTGGGCATCGCCCACGACGGCGACGCGGATCGCACCCTCGCGGTCGATCACACCGGTCAACTGGTCGATGGCGACCATATGCTGGCGATTCTCGCCGTGGCGATGAAACGTCGAGGCGAGTTAGCCGGTGACGCCGTGGCGGCGACCGTCATGAGCAACCTGGGGCTTCGACGCTTGCTCGACACGCACGGTATTCGCATTCACGACACCAAAGTCGGTGACCGATATGTCCTGGAGGAAATTGCGAAGAGCAAGTTGTCTCTGGGAGGTGAACAATCCGGCCACATCATTTTGGCCAACCACCAGACCACCGGTGATGGCCTGCTCACCGGGCTCCACCTCGCCGCCGAGGTCATCAACAGCGGACGCAGTCTGCACGACTTAGCAGGCGACATGGAGGTCTACCCGCAGGTCTTAGTCAATGTCCCGGGAGTCGACCAGGATTCCTTGGCGGAGAATGTCGTCATTAGTCGACGTGTCGCCGAAATAGAGCAGGCGTTGGGTGACTCGGGCCGAGTCCTGCTCCGGGCGTCGGGAACTGAGCCGTTGGTGCGCGTGATGGTGGAGGCCTCCACGAAGGAGCTCGCCCAGCAGTATGCCGACGAGGTGGCCGCGGTGGTGCGCGCCGAACTGTCGCACTAGACCTTGCGAAGCAGCACCGTGTTAATCCGGTGGTCGGCTTCTTTTCGCAGGATCAGCGACGCCCGGGGTTTTGTGGGAGCAATATTGTCTTCCAGGTTGGGTTTATTCACTTGTGCCCAGATTCTTCGTGCCTCAGCCCTCGCTTCTGGTTCGCTCAAACTGGAATAGCGGTGAAAATAACTTCGGGGGTCAGCAAACGCGCCCTGCTGGAGCGCGAGGAAGCGCTCTTCATACCAGTGGGCGATGTCCGCCGTGCGGGCGTCGACATAAATGCTGAAATCGAACAGGTCACTGACGGCTAACGCGGAAGAGCCGCTCGGCGGCTGCAAGACGTTCAGGCCCTCAAGAATGAGAACGTCTGGCGCGTCGATGATTTGGCTCTCGTGCTCGAGCCGGTCGTAAAACAGGTGCGAGTAGACGGGTGCTTCCACCGGGGAGACACCGCTTTTGACCTGGGAGATAAAGCGCAAGAGCGAGCGGCGGTCGTAGCTTTCGGGAAAGCCTTTGCGGTGGAGAATGCCGCGTCGCTCGAGCTCTTCGGTCGGCCATAAAAACCCGTCGGTCGCCACCAGGTCGACTCGGGGGGTGTGGGGCTGGGCGCCGAGCAGCTCCCGCAGGAGTCTGGAGGTGGTGGATTTTCCGACGGCAACACTGCCGGCGACCCCAATCACGAACGGGGTGAGAGTGGTGTGTGCACCCAGGTATGTCCGAGTGTGGTGGTGGAGATCTCTGGTGGCTTGGATGTAGAGGCTGAGCAGTTCTGCGAGGGGTTGATATACCTGGATCACCTCGTCGAGGTCGAGGTGATCCCCGGTTGAGCGAATCCGCGCGAGATCCCCATCGGAGAGCGTCGAGGGCTTTTGGGCGGAGAGGCTGGCCCAGCTGGCTCGGTCGTAGGCGACAAACGGAGTGGCGTTTTCCGCGCTCTCTCGGGCGGGCATGACCCCAACAGTAGTACCACCGGGTGGGCCGCGAGACCATCACCTAGACTCGAGACCATGTGTGGAATCGTCGGATATGTCGGCCATCAAGCGAGCCTTCCCGTGTTGATGGCGGGTTTGAAGCGTTTGGAATACCGCGGTTACGACTCCGCGGGGGTGGCCATCGTCGACGAGGCGGGAGGCATCCACACGGCGAAAAAAGCCGGCAAACTGCAGGTCCTCGCCGACCAACTCAGCGTGGAGGTTTTGGGTGAAGGCCACACGGGCATCGCCCACACTCGGTGGGCCACCCACGGCGGCCCCACCGATTTAAACGCCCACCCCCACCTGGCCGATGACGGCAAGCTCGCGCTGATCCACAACGGCATTATCGAAAATTACCAAGCGCTCGCCGAGTCTCTTGTGGCCGAGGGTATCGAGTGCATCAGCGAGACCGACTCCGAGGTCGCCGCACACCTTGTGGCGCTGGCCTACCGGGAGACCGGTGACCTCACTGAGGCTCTGCGCCAGACCGCCCACCAACTACACGGGGCCTTCACCCTGTTGGTCAGCCACCAGGACCAGCCGGGCGTCGTCGTGGGCGCCAGGCGCAACTCTCCCCTCGTGGTGGGCTTGGGCGAGGGCGAAAACTTCCTCGCCTCTGACGTCTCGGCGTTTGTCGAACACACCCGCCGGGCGGTGGCGCTCGGGCAAGACCAGGTGGTCACGATCACCCCGGAGCGAATCAGCGTCACCGATTTTGACGGCCACCCGGTGGAGCCCGACGAGTTCACCGTCGACTGGGACGCCAGTGCCGCCGAAAAGGGTGGCTGGTCGAGTTTCATGGCCAAAGAAATTTCGGAGCAACCAGAGGCGGTCGCCAACACCCTTCGAGGTCGCCTCACAGCCGAGGGTGAGATCGACATTCCCGAACTCGCCGAGGTGGTGTCCGATTCATCGATTAACCGAGTGGTGTTTATCGCCTGCGGTACCGCGTCATACGCGGCGATGGTGGGAGCCTACGCGATGGAGAAGTGGGCCAAGATTCCGGCATCGGTGGAGTTATCGCACGAGTTTCGATACCGCGATGCCGTCATCGATTCCCACACCCTGGTGGTGTCGGTGAGCCAATCGGGGGAAACAATGGACACCCTGATGGCGGTGCGCCACGCGGCCGAAGCCGGCGCGACGACGGTGTCGATTTGTAATACCCAGGGCGCGACCATTCCGCGTGAATCGAGCGCGACGCTCTATACCCACGCGGGTCCGGAGGTCGCTGTTGCCTCCACCAAAGCCTTTTCCGCCCAGGTTGTCGCGACCTACCTCTTAGCGCTGGCTTTTGCCCAGTCGAGGGCGACCCTGACGGGTTCAGAGCGGGCCGAATTGGCCGCGGCGTTGCGCTTGGCCCCGGAGCAGATGGCGGAAATGGTGCAGACCGGTGCGCGCATTCACGAACTCGCTCGCTGGATGGCCGACACCCACTCGGTGTTGTATTTGGGTCGACACGTGGGTTACCCGATCGCCCTCGAGGGCGCACTGAAGCTCAAAGAGCTCGCCTACATCCACGCCGAAGGTTTTGCCGCCGGGGAGTTGAAACACGGCCCCATTGCGCTAATCGAACCGGGTCAAATCGTGTTTGTGGTCGTGCCAAGCCCGCGTGACCCCCGTTCGCTACACGCCAAAGTGGTCTCCAACATTCAAGAGATTCGTGCACGCGGTGCGAGGGTGATCGCTCTGGCCGAGCGAGCAGATGCGGCCGTACTGCCATTCGCCGATGAAGTGATCGCCCTGCCCCCGGCTGACACCTTTATTGAGCCTCTGCTCGCGGTAATTCCCCTGCACCTGTTTGGGATGGAATTGGCGATGGCGAAAGGGCTGGACGTCGATCAACCCCGAAACCTGGCCAAATCGGTGACGGTGGAGTAGCCCGCAGATGGTGATTTCCGTTGGCGTCGATGTCGTCGACATTGATCGAATGGCGAGAGCGCTCGAGCGCACCCCGGCCCTTGGCCCGCGGGTCTTTGGCGACCTCGACAGAGAGGGCCTCGCACCGGAGGGTAATACCGCCTCGCTCGCGGCCCGATTTGCCGCCAAAGAGGCCACCCTGAAAGCCCTCGGCGGGCATATCCCCGGTTTTCGTTGGCACGACATTCAAGTGCGACGACCCGCCCAGGCGCCGCCCACGCTGGTGTTGACCGGTGGTGTGCAGGCGGCGAGCGCTGGGCGAGGAATCGACCGGTGGCACCTCTCGTTGAGCCACGACGGCGGGGTGGCGATCGCGTTTGTGGTGGCCGAATCATCACAGGGGTCGCGCTCGTGAGAGAAGCGCTCATTCGACCGAGCCTCATTAGCGCCAATGTGGAGGCACTCCACGCCAGGGCAGCAACACCGCAGAGCATGCTGGTGGTGAAAGCCGACGGTTACGGCCACGGCGCATTGACCGCAGCCCGCGCGGGCTTAGACGCGGGGGCGACCTGGTTGGGAACAGCCGATCTCGACGAAGCCCTGGCGCTACGAGCAGGCGGCATTGACGCCCCCATTCTCGCCTGGCTGATCGGGCCGGATAACGCCCTGGCTGAAGCGATTACCGCGGGCATCGATCTGGGGATATCAAGCCCCTGGCAGCTAGACGCCGTGGCACACCACGCGACCAAGACCACACCCGCCACGGTGCAGTTCAAAATTGATTCCGGTATGGGCCGTGGCGGTCTCACGGAGCCCGATTGGCCGAGTGTGGCGGTTCAGGCGAAAGAGTATGAACGCCAGGGCCTCATTCGAGTCCGCGGGGTGTTCAGCCACCTCTCCTTGAAGTCCACCGCATCGGATGGTGCGCAGCTGGAGCGTTTTGAGCGCGCATTGGCCATCGTGGCGGAGGCAGGTCTTCGTCCCGATGTGATCCATGCGGGAGCCAGCGTCAGCTCGATTCGCACCCCGGGGAGAGGCTACGACCTGGCGCGTTTTGGTATTTCCGCCTACGGTTTCGCGCTCACCCCGGAACATGAATCGCTGGGCCTTCGCCCGGCGATGCGACTGTCCGGACAGGTGATTGTGACCAAGCGGCTACCGGCCGGACACGGTGTCGGCTACGACCTCACCTACACCACCCGTTCAGATACGACGATGGCGATTGTGCCCCTGGGGTATGCCGATGGTGTGCCACGGCATGCGTCATCAGCGGGACCGGTCGTCATTGGTGATCGGCGCTTTCAGGTCGCCGGCCGGGTTTCTATGGATCAGATTTCCCTCGACGTGGGCGACTACCCGGTTGAGGTGGGGCAGTGGGCGGTGTTGTGGGGAGACCCCGCAGAGGGCCACCCGTCTGCCGCGGAATGGGCCGCCGTCTCGGGCACCATTCCCTACGAGATTGTGTCCCTGCTGGGCTCGAGGGTGCCCCGGGTGCTGGCATGACGACGCTGTCGGTGATGAGCGCCGAGGCGATGGAAGCACTCGGTCGGCGGGTGGGGGCACTCCTGAATGCGGGCGACGTTGTGGTCCTCCACGGCCCCCTGGGCGCCGGCAAGACCACCTTTACTCGCGGTGTGGGGGAGTCCCTGGGGGTCCAGGGAGCTATTGCCTCTCCCACGTTCGTGGTCGCGAGGACCCATCCGGGGCGTGTGGCAGCTGATCCCCCCTTGGTCCACGTCGATGCTTACCGTCTGGCTCACGCGGAAGAACTCGTCGATCTCGACATCGACTACGACCATTCGATTGTGCTGATCGAGTGGGGCCGTGCGTTCGTGGAACGGGTGGCGTCGCAGTGGCTCGAGATCGACATCGACACGCAGGCATCTCTCTCTGAGGACGATTATCCGATGGTGGATGATCGAGAGCGGATTGTGACCCTGACTGCTCATTCCAGAAGCGCTGAGCCGTCGCAACGCTTCACCCTGTTGATGGAGGACCTTCATGATTTTGGCCATTGATTCCTCGGCGGGAACCGCTGTCGGTGTGAGTACCCTCGAGGGCGAGGCCGTGAGTGTCGCCGAGACGAAAGATCGCCGAAGCCACGCGGAGGCGATTGGTCCACTGATTGCCGACGCGCTTCGCTTAGCGGGGTTAGGTCCCGGTGACGTCACCGCGGTGGTGATGGGTGTGGGTCCTGGTCCCTTCACCGGGCTTCGCGTCGGGAT
This sequence comes from Pontimonas sp., assembly GCF_031581085.1. Lineage (NCBI taxonomy): Bacteria > Bacillati > Actinomycetota > Actinomycetes > Micrococcales > Microbacteriaceae > Pontimonas > Pontimonas sp. The sequence continues at coordinate 51,637 of NZ_JAVLBO010000002.1, read as the reverse complement.
GGCGGCGGCACAGAGCTTTGCCTGGGCGCGTTCCTTGCCGCTCTGGCCGGTTCACAGCCACGACGCTGCCGCCGTGTTCCTCACAGTAGATAGCGCGGTGATTTCTGATGCCCGGCGCGGGGAGTGGGCGCTCACGTCTTACACGCCACACCCCGATGGTGGCCTCGGTATCCGAGTCGGCTCGACTCGTCTGATTCCCCGAGAGGACATCGCGGATGACCAGACGCACTGGGGTGATGGGGTGTTGATTCGGGTGGAAGAGCTCAATCCCACCCACTTAGCGCTCGCTGCCCTCACGCGGCGGGCACGCGGCGAGAGCCTCGACGAGCCTCGGCCGGTGTATTTGCGCGAGCCCGATGTGACGATGCCCCAATGACCCCGGTGGTGCGCGCCTACGAACCGCGGGATTTTGAGCCCCTGGTCGCTCTCGAGGCCCAGCTGTTTGGTTCAGACGCCTGGTCCCCGGAGGTCTGTGCCCTGGAGCTACATCACCCGTTTTCTCACTACCTGGTACTCGATGACGGCGCCGTTGTGCGGGGCTACGGGGGTCTGCGGGTGCCGGCTGGTGCGGGGCCGGGTGATATTCAAACCCTCGCGGTCCACCCGGATTACCGGCGCGCTGGTTGGGCCAGGAGAATCCTCAACGAGTTGGTGGGGCATGCCACGAAGAGGGGGGTGCCCGAATTGTTGTTGGAGGTGCGCGCTGATAACCCCGCCGCACAGGCGCTCTATGACAGCGCGGGCTTTCACGAGATTGCTCGGCGGCCCCACTACTATCAGCCAGACGGTGTTGACGCGATGGTGATGCGGCTGACACTCAGCCAAGGAGAAGGGGTAGCGCGATGAACCGCGATGCACCCCTCGTCTTGGGGATTGAGACCAGCTGCGATGAAACCTCGGTGGGTATCGTCCGAGGAGACCAGTTGCTGGCCAATGTGGTCTCCTCCTCCATGGAGCAACACCGTCGCTTCGGCGGGGTGGTCCCCGAAGTGGCGGCACGGGCCCACGTCGAGGCGATGCCCCAGGTGTTGCAGGAAGCCATCGACCGGGCGGGGGTCGCCGTGGAAGAAGTCGACGCCATCGCCGTCACCGCGGGACCCGGGCTTGCCGGTGCCTTGATGGTGGGTGTGGGGGCGGCAAAAGGCCTCGCCCAAGCGCTCGATAAGCCCCTCTACGCGGTCAACCACCTGGTCGGTCACGTGGCGGTGGAACTGCTTCGCTCCGAGGGGCGGGAGCTGGAATTACCCGCTGTCGCGCTCCTCGTATCCGGGGGGCACACGTCACTTCTTCTCATCCGCGACCTCGTCGACGGAGTGGAGGTTCTGGGAGAAACAATCGATGACGCGGCCGGTGAAGCCTTTGACAAGGTGGGTCGCGTGCTCGGCTTGTCCTACCCGGGTGGTCCAGAAATCGACCGAGTGGCCCTGGCGGGGGATCCGGACAAGTACGCCTTTCCGCGGGGTCTGACCCAACACAAAGACCAATCCACACACCGCTACAACTTTTCTTTTTCCGGCCTGAAAACAGCCGTCGCCCGGTGGTGGGAAGCCCACGGGGATCCCTCGGATGAGGCCCTCATCGCCGACGTGGCGGCCTCGTTCCAGGACGCCGTTGCCGATGTGTTGACCGCGAAAGCGATCGATGCCTGCACCGCCCACGGCGTTCCCCGACTTGTCCTCGGTGGGGGTGTCGCAGCGAACTCGAGGGTGCGGGCACTGGCCGAGCAGCGCGCCACCGACCAGGGAGTGGATCTTCGTATTCCGCCGCTGTCGCTGTGTACCGATAACGGGGCGATGATCGCGGTGTTGGCGGCGGAGTTGATCAGGAGGGGCCAAGCCCCCTCACGGATGGACACCTCCGCGCAGTCGAGTGTCTCCGCCCAGTATGCCCAATTGGGGCGCGGGGACGACCACCGCACCGATTCCCTTGATGTTCCTCCCCATCCCGCGGAGACTACCGACCCTCCGGAGGATCGCCCGGAGATTATGGACTCCTTGAATCGTTGGGGGGCCACCTCCGTTGCGCCTGACCCGTCAGAAACAGGCGGTGACGACCAGGGTGACGCCCGGAAGCCGAGCGAAGACGAGGAGCGCATCGATGAGGCCATTACTGGCCTGCAACCGACCGTGTCGGCTTCTGCGACGAGGGCCCCCACGCCGAAAAGCCCGTGGCTTCCCAATGTGAGCTTTTCGCTCGGGGTGCTGGGTATTGCCCTCTCGCCCGCACTCGGTGTTGGCGTGATTCCCGCAATTCTCGCCGTGCTGACCGGTCACATCGCCAAAGCCCACCCGCTGGCGAGAAAGAGCACCGTGATGGTGGCACTGGTGCTGGGTTATCTGGGTATTGCGGTGTCGATTGTGGTGGGCATCGTGGCGGCCACCCCACTGGTTCGCGCTCTGCTCGTGAGTGCGGGGTTCTTACTCCCCGAGGGGTGAGTAAACCTGCGGCGTTGCCGCCCTTTTCGGGGTCGGGTTCAGGACGTGGTGTCGCGTAGCCGGCTGGCGACGATGGCGACTTTCTTGCCCTGGTAGCGGGTGATAATCAACGTCGCTGACTGGGAGCCTTTGGGTGCGAGTTGTTCGCGCAGTCGCGCGGGGTCGATATCGACCCCGCGCTTTTTAATTTCCAGGACGCCGATGTCGGCCTGACGAACCCAGGTCGAGAGTTCCTTTGTCTTCAGCGGGAGGATCGTGTTCACGGCGAACCCGGCGGCGAACACGCTGTGGTGTTCCTGATCGGAGCTGATGTAGGCGATGTCGGGCGCGACCATCGTTCCGCCCACCATACGAGCGAGTTCACCGATGAGTCGCGCACGGATTACCGCTCCGTCTGGTTCGTAAATGTAGGCACCGAGTGGTCCGAGCTCCGCGTCGGGCGCATCTTCTGCGGCACTGAGCTCGGCCGAGTGCGTATCGCCGAGCACCAGTGCCGATCGGCGAATATCTGGTCTGGCGAGCGTGTTCGACCACAGCACTACCTCGACGACATCGCCGCCGTGGCTCACCCACTGGGCTTCCAGGTCTGCCGGGATGAGTTCGCGGTCCATTCCGGGAGCGAGTTTGACACCACTGGGGTGTGAGCGGGCCAGTGCGAAGGCATCGGTCAGTGACGGCGACCACTCTTCGGGGTCAGAAAGTCGGGTTGCGCCCTCGCGCCGGGAGGGGTCGAGCCAGAGTCCTTCCGCTTCGCTCAGGTCACTGTGGTGCGCGTCGCCGTGCGAGACGGTGACCGTGTCAAACATGGCCAGGTTGTAGCTCGCCAGAGCCGCGGTGTCTCGATCAGAGTCCACGGCGAAGACCCGAAGCCCGAGGGCGGCAAAGGCCATAGAATCAGCGCCGAGACCGCAACCCAGGTCGGCCACACTCGTGATGCCGGCTGAGCGGAAGCGACCCGCGTGGTGGGCGGCGACCGCGAGACGACTGGCCTGCTCCAGGCCAGTCTCGCTAAAGAGCATCTGCTGGGCGTAGGGGCCAAATTTGGCCCGGGCGCGACGGCGCAGGCGCACCTGTTCGAGCGCTTGGTGGATGCGCTCCGTCGGGTGGCCCTCGCGGCGAAGCGCCGAGACCGTCTGGACGATGTCGGTCGAGGAATCTGATTCGGTCAGCGCGTCGATCAGCTTCAGAGTGTCGGGCTGGAGGAGGATGTCCGTGTCGATAGCCACCTCGTTATTCTGGCAGGCCCGCCGCCCACTATTTTTGGCACTCGGATTGCGTGAGTGCTAACTGGTTCGATACAGTAAGGCTTAGCACTCAAGTGGTGAGTGTGCTAACCCATTAGTTTCAGAAAGAGGTCAACCGTGTCGGTGTCTATCAAGCCGCTCGAAGATCGCGTAGTCATTCAGCAGGTCGACGCAGAGCAGACCACCTCCTCCGGTCTGGTCATCCCAGACACAGCTCAAGAAAAGCCCCAAGAGGGTGAAGTTGTGGCTGTCGGACCGGGTCGGATGGCAGGAGACAAGCGAGTTCCCATGGACATTTCCGTGGGCGACCGCGTGCTCTACTCCAAGTACGGCGGAACCGAAGTGAAGTTCGGGACTGACGAGTACTTGGTGCTCTCCGCCAAAGACATTTTGGCGGTCGTCGAGCGCTAAACGCTTTCCTGAGAACACCCCGGCCCTGAGGGTCGGGGTGTTCTTGTGTGTGGGGCCTGGCTCCTCGCCGCTAGCCTTGGCCAGTGACGTCTGTGGACCCGAAGAGTACTCGCGCCGGCTACGGCTACGCCCTCAGTGCGTATTCGCTGTGGGGTGTGTTGCCGCTCTACTTTGTGGCGCTCGCACCGACGAGTCCTCTGGAGATTCTCGCGTGGCGAGTGGTGCTGTCGCTGGTGTTCTGCCTGCTGATCTTGCTTCTCACCGGCCACCTGCAACGGGCGTTTGCGGTGCTTGGAGACCGCCGCAGTGCACTACTGACCGCGGCGGCCGGGGTGTTGATCCTGTTCAACTGGGGCATTTTTGTCTTTGCGACCCAAACCGGACACGTGGTGGACGCCGCTCTGGGCTATTTCATCAACCCGCTGGTGACGGCGCTGCTGGGTGTGGTGGTACTGCGCGAGCGTTTGCGCATCGCGCAATGGACGGCCCTGGGGCTCGGGGCGGTGGCGGTGGGGGTCCTCGTCGTCGGATACGGCGAATTCCCGTGGATTTCGCTGGGCCTCGCGTTTTCTTTCGGTTTTTACGGTCTGGTCAAAAAAGGGCTGGGGCAAATGCCCGCCCTCACCGGGTTGACCCTAGAGACCCTGTGGGTGACACCGCTGGCCGTGGGCTTACTGGTGTGGATCGGCCTCACCGACGGATTAGTCGCCACTGGCGAGGGAACGGGATTGCTGGTGCTGGTGTCTCTCAGCGGAGTGGCGACTTCTGTCCCGCTGTTGCTCTTCGCGGCGGCCACGAGGCGACTGCCCCTCTCTACTGTGGGGCTTTTGCAGTACCTGAACCCGATACTGCAGGCCCTGCTGGGGATTGTGGTGTTAATGGAACCGATGCCCATCGAGCGCTGGTTTGGGTTTGCCATCATTGTCCTGGCGCTGGGTGTTTTTATCGGTGACGCCGTGAAATCCAGACGATTTACGGGCTAGTAACCCGATTGTTCCCAGAAATTCCGCTGCGGGATGTTACAGGGCTGTAACCATCCTGTAGTGCCGAAGGTCACTCATAGCGCCTAACATAGGAACTTGGTTGTGCATCGCACGACCCTTTTTCCCTTGAGGAACAAGCAGAGTATGTAAGGAGCATCATGAGCGTAATTTCGAAGGCAGGGAGTGGTTTCGCCATTCTCGCCGCCTCGGCTCTCGTGCTCAGTGGTTGTGCAGCGGCTGAAGAGCCCGTTGCCGAAGAAACCACTGAGGAGGAGACGACTGAAGAAGAGTCGGCTCCCACTGACGAGCTGAGTCTAAAGATTGGTACCGCCCTTCCGGTCACCGGAACCCTCGCGTTCCTCGGACCCCCAGAAGAGGCCGGTGTCGCACTCGCCCAGAAGGACATCAACGAAGCTGGAGCGGGAGTCTCGCTCGAGGTCGTTTTCGGTGACTCGGGTGACCTCGACAACAAGGCCTACGAGACCGAAATCCCCCGTCTTCTCAACGAAGACGTGTCGGCCATCGTCGGTGCCGCATCGTCCGGTGTGTCCCTGCAGTTCATCGACCAGGTAACCAAGGAAGCGGGCGTGCTGATGATGTCGCCGGCAAACACCTCGACTGCCTTCTCGGACTACGACGACGATGATCTGTACTGGCGTACTGCGCCCGCTGACTTCCTCCAGGGTGAAGCCCTCGGAACTCTGCTGGCCCAGGACGGTCACGAGACCGCGTCGATGATCGTGTTGAACGACTCGTATGGAACCACCCTGCGCGACGAAGCCACCAAGGCTTTCGAAGCTGCCGGTGGAGAAATCCTCGCGACTCCTTCCGTCAACCAGGGTGACACCAACCTGACTTCGCAGATCAGCGAAGCGCTCGCCGGTGACCCCGACGCACTCGTCGTGATTCTCTTCGACGAGACCAAGACTGCTGTGCCCGAGATTGTGGCCGAAGGCTTCCCCGGTGAGAACCTCTACTTCACCGACGGAAACCTCTCCAACTACTCGGAGGACTTCGAAGCAGGCCTCATCACCGGCGCCAAGGGAACACTTCCCGGCCCGACAGATGCTGCCCAAGAGTTCAAAGATGCAGCGGACGCCGTGTGGGTCGAAATGGGTAACCCTTCGCTGTTTGATGCAGACGTCTGGGCCTACAGCACCGAGTCTTACGACGCGACTGTGCTGATTGCGCTCGCCGCGTTGGCTGCTGGTTCGACTGAGTCTGCCGACATGGCGGGCAAGTTGCAGGAAGTCTCCGGTGGATCCGGTGATGGTGAGACATGCACCTCGTTCGCCGAGTGTGCTGACATCATCAACGGTGGTGGAGTTGCTGACTACGACGGCTACTCGGGCCCCGTCACCTTCGGTGACAACGGTGACCCGACCCAAGCCACGGTTGGTATTTACCAGTTCGGTGACGACAACACCTACTCACCGATTGACGAGGTGTCGAACTTCTAATCTGACGCTCTCGTCAGTGACGAAAGTCACTACCCTGTGGCCCCGGTCTTTGGACCGGGGCCACAGTCGTTTCGTAGCAGGTGTCGTTTCATAGCGGGCCGCAATGCCCGTTCGTGAGATGGTTAACGGCGTTCGCTCCAAGGCGGCACACGGGCCCCTGGCGGGCCGTTCACACTACTCGGCACGCACAGGTACCAAGAGGCTAGGCGGTAGTCACCGAGCAGCCTCGGTGCGACGGGCAACTCTTTGTCTTAAGCGCCCAGCGAGCCGAGATAGAGCTCGATCACCCGGGGGTCGTTCAGCAGTTCGCGCCCTGTGCCCGTGTAGGCGTCCTTACCCTGGTCGAGTACGTACGCGCGGTCACAAATTTGCAGGCAGCGCCTCGCGTTTTGCTCCACCATCACGGTTGTCACTCCGGCCTTGTTGATTTCGGAGACTCGAATAAACGCTTCGTCTTGGCGAACGGGTGACAATCCCGCGGAGGGCTCATCGAGGAGCAACACCGACGGGTTCATCATCAGGGCGCGGCCCATGGCCACCATCTGGCGCTCACCGCCGGAAAGCGAGCCGGCACGCTGTTTCAAGCGGGGCTTCAGCTCGGAAAAGAGCTCAGTGACCGTGGTCATCCCCTCGTCGAGTTTGCTGGGGTCTTGATAGACACCCATCTCCAGGTTTTCCTCGATAGTGAGGCTGGGGAAGACGTTGTTGTTCTGGGGGACCATTCCCACGCCTCGCGCGACCAGCTCGTTGGCTTTGAGGCCCGTGATGTCTTCACCCATCAGCTTCATGGAGCCGCCGCGAACGTTGACCTGACCGAACATGGCCTTGAGCAATGTCGATTTACCCGCACCGTTGGGACCAATAATGCCGATCAGCTCACCCTTGGCGGCGGTGAGGTTACAGCCTTCAAGAATGTTGACCCCGGGTAGGTAACCGGCAACGAGATCGCTGATCTCGACGACTGGGCCGTCCTGTTCTGCCATTAGGCCTCTCCCTCGGGTAGCTCGATTCGACCGGTGACGACGCCCAGGTCGGTGTCCTGGTGGCTGCCCAAATAGGCATCGACCACCGCGACGTTGCTCATGACCTGATCGGGGGCACCTTCGGCGATAATCTTCCCTTCCGCCATCACGACGACCCAGTCGGCGATGTGGCGGACCATGTGCATATCGTGTTCGACGAAGAGAACAGTCATGCCCTCTTTCTTCAGGTCGAGAATGTGCTCGAGCAGCGATTCTGTCAACGCCGGGTTCACCCCGGCCATTGGCTCATCGAGCATCACCAGGGTGGGCTCACTCATCAGCGCGCGAGCCATTTCGAGAAGCTTTCGCTGCCCGCCAGAGAGGCTGGCAGCGAAGTCGTCTTTGAGTTTCAGAAGCTTGAAGCGCTCCAGCAGCTCGAGCGCTCGGGCTTCAATTTCGGCCTCTTTGGGTTTCCAGAGGAAAGGAAAAATCGAGGCGAAGAGGTTTTCACCCTGCTGGTCTTTCGCGCCCAGTTTCATGTTCTCGAGCACGGTGAGCAGGCTCAGAGCTTTGGTGAGCTGGAACGTGCGCACCTGGCCACGCTGGGCCACCTTGTGTGCGGGGATTCCGGCAAGGCTCTGGCCCTCAAACTCCCATGTTCCGCTGTCGGGTGTGTCAAAGCCGGTGAGCAGGTTGAAAAACGTGGTTTTTCCCGCACCGTTCGGTCCGATTAACGCGGTGATGACTCCGCGCGGGACTTCTAGGTGCTCGACGTCGACTGCCGTGAGACCGCCAAAGGACTTCGAGACGTGGTCAGCCACGATGATGGGATCAACTTTTTTCACCCCGGGGGCGACCTCACCGATGTGAAGTCCGGTGGACTTCACCGGGTTGGACTGTGGTTTCGGGCTATCGGACAAAGGTCAACTCCCTCTTGTCGCCAACGAGTCCCTGTGGCCTAAAGACCACAATGAGGATGAGCAAAATACCGATGATGACGAACCGTAGCGCGCCGGCCTGCGAAGAGGAGAAGGCTCCCAGGGCGCCCACCTCGGCAAGGGCCGGAAGCAGTGAGCCAAGGAAGGCCTGGAGAACCCAAAAGATGAGTGCTCCTAGCAGGGGGCCAAACACCGTCGCTGCACCACCGAGCAACAGTGCGGTCCACACGAAGAACGTGAGAGACGTGATGAATGTCATCGGGTTTGCCGAAGAGGGCAGGACGTAGATGACACCGCCCAACCCCGCGATGACCCCTCCGACCATCAAGGCCTGGAGTTTGTAACCAAACACGTTTTTGCCGAGTGCGCGTACCGCGTCTTCATCCTCGCGGATGCCCTTAATCACCCGACCCCAGGGGCTGTTTACCAGGCGCCAGACGACGAAAAGGCTGAGGATCAAAATGATCAACCCGACGATGAGAATCCAGAATTGGTTTTCCGTGTAGGACCAAGGTCCAAAGCCGTAGTCACCCTCGGGGAATGGATTGACGGATCGGAAATCATCAGCGAAGCCGGTGAGGCCGTCGGCTGAACCGGTCACCGAGTTAAACGCCTGCGACACCAGAAGTAATCGGACAATTTCTGCGGAGGCGATCGTCACAATGGCGAGATAGTCGCCCCTCAACTGCAGCGTCGGTAAACCCAGTACGAGGGCGAAAAGAATCGATGCGGCAATCGCGGTGAGCATGGACGCCCACCACGGAAAGCCGAAGCTAAGCGCCGAGATGGCGTAGCCGTACCCTCCGACAGCCATAAAGCCGGCAATACCAAAGTTCAGCAGCCCCACGAAGCCGAAGTGAATGGCCAGACCCAGCGCTGCGAGGGCAAACGCGATGGTGACAGGGTTAAACAGCGCTTGCGCGGTGTTGATGTAGATCGAATTCCAGTCCATGACGCCCCGCTAACCTATTCGCTCTTTCTTGCCGAGAATTCCCTGAGGCCTAAACAGCAGAATCACGATCATGATGACCAGCGCTCCCACGTATTTCAGGTCAGAGGGAATGAACAGCGCAGAGGTCTCGATGAAGATTCCCACGATGATCGCACCGACCAGCGCACCAAACGCTGTTCCCAACCCGCCAAGCACACCGGCGGCGAAAATGAAGAGCAGAATTTTCTCTCCCATGTCCCATTTCAGCCCGGGGCGGAAGTAGGCCCAGAGGATTCCCGCCAGCCCCGAAAGCGCTCCGGAGAGAGCCCACACTGTGCGGATCACCCGTTCCACGTCGATACCGGACGCTGCCGCGAGCGACGAGTTGTCCGAAACCGCTCGGGTGGCTTTCCCCATTTTGGTATTCAGCAGCCACCACCCCACGGCGATAATCACCACGAGGCTCACGGCCATACTGATGAGGTCATTGACGCTCAGGGCCACAGTTCTAAACAGGGGTACTTCGGCCGAGCCCGTTCCACCCGGAAGCTGGGTCGTGCCCCCACCGACAAAGAATTGGTAGATGTAGCGAATACTCAGCGAGAGTCCGATGCTGACAATCATCATTTGGACGATGCCGACACCGCGTCGCCGCAGTTGGCCAAACACTCCCGCATCGATCGCCCAGCCAAAACCTCCGGAGAGGGCAACAGCGGCGGGGAACGCCAACCACAACGGCACTCCCAGGAGGACAAACAGCAGCGCGGCGAGAGCTCCGAAGGTGACCATTTCACCCTGTGCGAAGTTCGGCAGAGCGGTGGTTCCAAAAATGAGCGACAGGCCGATTGCCGCGAGTCCGAGCAGGAGACCAAAGTTCAGCCCGTCGAAGACCCTCATCAGGAACTGGTCGATGGTGCTAATCGGTGTGCGCTCGCCTTCCCCAATAAAGAAGTTGTAGGCGACGTTGTTGGTGAAACCCCAGTCGAAACTCTGCACGGGGCCACCCTCGAGAACGGCAACACCCTCGGGCAGCGTGGCTTCGACCAGAGTGATTTGGTAGGTGCCGCGCTCAGGAACCCCGATACCCCACTGGCCGTTTTCATCGGTCAACACCGAGGCCTGATAGCCGTTGCCCTCGATAATGATTTCCACCCCTTCCAGGGGGGTGCCCTCATTCTTCACGTTGCCGAAGACCTGGAGGTCGTACTCGTCGCCCACGGTGTCGGCGTGGGCGGGCGCGGCAAGAGCGACGCCACTGAGGGCGAGCGCGAAGGTCATGGCCATCATCACCAGACGTCGAAACACAGGTTTGCGCTCGGTGGCTACAAAATCCACACGGCCTCCACTCGATTTTGTTTTCCCTGCGCCCTGCTGACGCCTCGATGACTCCGTCACCGTTGACAGTGTCACGCTTTTTTCGACCTTTGGAAGGTTAACAATGGGAATCATTATGCCTGGTTATTCCTCAAGGGTCGAACGAGTACCATAACAATTGCGCAAGCTTTTCATTTTTACACCGCCGGAAGAAGTGTGGAGGTCGTCCAGGGTGGAGTCGAGTCCTTTCGAATTGGTGGGCTTGACCTACGACGACGTCATGCTGCTGCCCGCACACACCGACGTCATCCCCTCTGAGGCGGACACCACCTCGCAGCTGACCAGACGGATTTCCATGTTCGCCCCGCTGCTCTCTGCCGCGATGGATACGGTCACGGAACCCCGCATGGCTATTTCGATGGCCAGACAGGGCGGTATTGGCGTTCTCCACCGGAATATGTCGATCGAGGACCAGGCTGCCGCGGTGGACAAAGTCAAACGCAGCGAATCGGGCATGATCACGAACCCGGTCACCATCACCCCCGACGCGACGGTGGCGGATGTCGACGACCTGTGTGGTCGCTTCCGTGTCTCCGGTGTTCCCGTTGTCGAGGGCGAGGGAACACTGGTCGGAATTATCACCAACCGCGATATGCGGTTTGTGCCCGACGAGGAAATGGCCAGCACACTCGTGCGGGATGTGATGACCCGCGATTCGCTGATTACCGCCCCGGAAGGAATCGGTCGGGACGAGGCCCTCGCGCTTTTTGCCCGGCACAAAATTGAGAAGCTGCCACTGGTCAACGACAAGGGAATATTGCGCGGGCTCATTACGGTCAAAGATTTCGATAAGTCCGAAAAATATCCGCACGCGACAAAAGACCCTCAGGGTCGCCTCCGGGTCGCGGCAGCAATGGGGTTCTTCGGCGACGCGTGGGATCGAGCCTGCGCCCTGAGAGACGCCGGTATTGACGTCCTCGTGGTGGACACCGCAAACGGTGACAGCTCGGGGGTGTTGGAGATTATTGCCCGACTCAAAGCCGACAGTTCTTTTGACGACATCGATGTCATCGGCGGCAATGTGGCGACCCGTGAGGGCGCGGAAGCGCTCATTTCGGCCGGCGCCGATGCCATCAAGGTGGGCGTTGGTCCCGGGTCGATCTGCACCACCCGGGTCGTGGCGGGAGTGGGAGTCCCTCAGGTCACCGCCGTCTACGAGGCCTCCCGCGCGGCAATCCCTGCAGGAGTTCCCGTGATTGCCGATGGCGGTTTGCAGTATTCGGGTGATATCGCCAAAGCGATGGTCGCCGGAGCCAATACCGTGATGCTCGGCTCGCTGTTGGCCGGGACAGACGAATCCCCCGGTGACCTGGTCTTTGTCGATGGTAAACAGTTCAAGCACTACCGCGGTATGGGTTCGCTCGGTGCGCTGCAGCGTCGGGGTGAAAAAACGTCGTACTCGCGTGATCGCTACTTCCAGGCCGACGTGCCCAGTGACGAGCAACTCATCGCGGAGGGAATCGAGGGGCAGGTGCCCTACCGCGGTCCCTTGGGTTCGGTCGTGTACCAGCTGTTGGGAGGGCTTCGACAATCGATGTTCTACACCGGGGCGGCCACCATCGACGAATTGAAAGTCCGTGGCAAATTTGTCCGGATCACTCCAGCGGGCTTGAAAGAGTCCCACCCGCACGACATTCACCGTGTCGTCGAAGCCCCGAACTACAACCGATAATCCGGCCGCTGTCTCCCCCACAGATAGGCTGTAGGGGTGAATGAGCTGGAAATTGGTGGCGCGAAGCGCGCCCGCGAAGCCTACGGTCTCGACGACATCGCCGTAGTGCCCTCCAGGCGCACCCGGGACCCCGAAGACGTCTCGCTCGAATGGACCATCGACGCCTACACCTTTTCGATGCCGGTCGTGGCCGCCCCGATGGATTCGGTGATGTCACCGGCCAGTGCCATCGTGTTGGGCCAGCTGGGTGGCTTGGGGGTATTAAACCTCGAGGGCTTGTGGACGCGATACGACAAGGCCGAGGAGGTGTTGGCTGAGATTTCCCGGGTCGAGCCCGGGGAGGCAAACGGCCTGCTGCAGCGGCTTTACCAGGAACCCATCAAACCGGAACTGATTCGACAGCGCTTGGATGAAATTCGCGAAGCCGGTGTGCCCGTCGCGGGGGCGTTGAGTCCACAGCGCACCAGGGAGTTTTCCGATGTCGTGATCTCTGCGGGGGTGGACCTGTTTGTCATCCGCGGGACCACGGTGAGCGCGGAGCACGTGAGCTCCAATCGGGAGCCCTTGAACCTCAAAGAGTTCATCTACCAACTCGATGTTCCCGTCATTGTGGGCGGTGCCGCCAGCTACACCGCAGCCTTGCACCTGATGCGCACCGGCGCTGCCGGTGTCCTTGTCGGTTTTGGTGGCGGCGCCTCGTCGAGTACGAGACTGACCCTCGGCATTCACGCTCCGATGGTGACCGCCATTTCTGATGTGGCGGCAGCCAGGCGGGACTACCTGGACGAATCCGGCGGGCGCTACGTTCACGTCCTCGCCGATGGAGGTTTGGGGGTGAGCGGCAATATTGTCGCGGCGGTCGCCTCCGGCGCCGATGCGGTGATGCTGGGTTCACCCCTTGCCCGCGCCACCGAGGCGCCCGGGGCGGGGTGGCATTGGGGCCCAGAGGCTCACCACCCGAGCCTTCCTCGGGGAAACCGTGTGGAGGTGGGCACCGTGGGGACTTTGGAAGAGGTCCTGCTCGGTCCCGCACACGTCGCCGACGGCACCACGAATCTGATGGGTGCACTGCGTCATTCGATGGCCACTTGCGGGTACACGGAGCTCAAAGACTTTCAAAAAGTCGACGTGGTGCTCACCAGGCGCTAAGTCGAGGCCGCGTCGCGAGTGCCGGGTTGTCGAGCCCGTGCACACCAAGGCGTCCCCCAGTTGCTCCAACTAGCCTGGAGGGGTCGGGCTTCGCCGGTCATCAAAAGGGGTCGTTCATGTGGGCTGTGGCCAAAAGGCCGAAATGGATTGGCGCGCTGGTCTTGGCGTTGACCATTGCCGCCGTGTTCGCGGGCCTTGGCCAGTGGCAGTGGGAGCGAAGCTTCGCCACCGTCGATGTGCCCACCAGGCAGACCGAAACTCCCGTGGCGCTGGGCTCAGTGGCCGCACCCCAGCAGGTGATTTCCACCGAAGCGAGTGGTCGGATGGTCAGCGTGGAGTGCACTTTTGTCCAGGGTGACGACCTGTGGGTGACCGACCGGCTCCACCCGGACGGGCGCGGAGATTGGTTGATTCAACACTGCGCTACCGCGGAGGGTTACTCGTTGGCCGTCGCCACCGGATGGCTTCCCGATTCGTCGGCGGCGCCGCGTGAGGGGTTTGCGGGCACCACTGGGGGAGTGCTCACCGGCCGCTACGTTCCCACCGAGTCTCCCCAATCGTTTGATTTTGAGGCGGGAGCGAGAAGCGCCATTTCTGTGGCGGAGCTGATCAACCTGTGGGAGCAGCCGGGACCGGTCTATGGCGGCTATCTGGTCGCCTCCAGTGCCCCCGAGGGCCTGCGCACGATTTCGACAGAACCTCCGCCACCGGATGGTGAGCTCAACTGGTTAAACCTGTTTTATGCCGCCGAGTGGGCCATTTTCGCGCTATTTGCCCTCTATCTCTGGTATCGCTTGGTCCGAGACGAGTGGGAGTCCGAGCAGGCGCCACAGCCCGAAACGCTCAAAGCCTAGGATGGAGCAGATGTCTACTGACGCCTCATCGTCGGCCACGCCGACCAACCCCGCCGCCCACCCGTCGCTTCCGGGTGCGCTGAAGTTTTATCGCATCGCGGCCTACATCACCGGGATATTGCTGCTGCTACTCACCGTGGAAATCATCGCCAAATACGGCTACGGCTACGAAGTGGAGATGTTTGGCCGGGAGGGGCTGGTGGCGCTCACCCCCGACGGGGAAGTCGAGGCGTTTAACTTCTCGCAAGCGATCCTCATCGCCCACGGCTGGTTTTACGTGGTGTACTTGTTCGCCTCCTTCAGGGTCTGGTCGATTATGCGCTGGCCGTTGTGGCGGTTCTTGTGGCTTGCCTCGGGGGGGCTCTTTCCCTTCCTGTCCTTTGTCATCGAATCGGGGGCGACAAAAATCATCCGCCGGGCCATCACGGAAGCCCACACCCCGTGACCACAGAAGATCCACCATCCACACGACCCGTTCTGGTGGTCGACTTTGGCGCCCAGTACGCCCAACTCATCGCCCGGCGGGTGCGAGAAGCCGGGGTGTATTCCGAAATCGTCGCGCACACCGCCAGTGCCGAGGAGATCTCGGCGAAAAACCCGCTCGCCCTGGTCTTAAGCGGCGGACCGGCGAGTGTGTATGAGGAGGGCTCACCCGAGCTGGACCCGGCGGTGTTTGATCTGGATGTGCCCATTTTTGGTATCTGTTACGGCTTCCAAGTGATGGCACAAGCCCTCGGTGGCGAAGTCGCCCAGACGGGCAGCCGCGAATACGGCCGGACCGAGACGCGAGTTGTCGATCACACCGATCCACTCTTGGCGGGACAACCCGAGAACCAGGTGGCGTGGATGAGCCACGGCGACCAGGTGGTGGCCGCCCCACCGGGCTTTTCGGTCCTCGCCACCACCGAGGCGACCCCGGTGGCGGCCTTTGGCGACGCGGCCTCGAAGCGCTACGGCGTGCAGTGGCACCCCGAGGTGCGCCACACCGAACACGGCCAGGAGGTCCTGGAGCATTTCCTCCACGACATCGCCGGGCTCGGCCGGGAGTGGAACGCCGACAATGTGATTTCCGACCAGGTGACCCGGATTCGAGACACGGTCGGCGATGCTCGCGTGATCTGTGGTCTCTCCGGCGGGGTGGATTCGTCGGTGGCGGCCGCCCTGGTGCACCGGGCCATCGGCGACCAGTTGGTCTGTGTCTTTGTCGACCACGGTCTGCTCCGAGCTGGTGAGCGCGAACAGGTCGAGCGAGACTTCGTCCAATCCACCGGTGTGCGCTTAGTCACCGTCGATGCGACAGAGCGCTTTCTCGGCGAACTCTCCGGAGTGGTCGACCCGGAGGACAAACGCAAAATCATCGGCCGCGAATTTATTCGCACCTTCGAACAGGCTGCGGCCGATTTGGTGCAAGAGGCCGCCGAAGACGACGCCGAGGTGCGGTTTTTGGTCCAGGGCACCCTCTACCCCGACGTGGTGGAAAGCGGCGGTGGTGCCGGCACCGCGGTCATTAAAAGCCACCACAACGTCGGCGGGTTGCCAGACGATCTCGAATTTGACCTCATCGAACCGCTTCGCACGCTGTTCAAAGACGAAGTGCGCGAGATTGGCCGGCAACTGGGTGTGCCCGAAGCCATTGTCGCCAGACACCCGTTTCCGGGGCCCGGTCTGGGAATCCGCATTGTGGGCGAGGTCACCGCAGAGCGGCTCGACCTGCTGCGAGCAGCAGACCTGATCGTCCGCGAAGAGCTCACCGCGGCGGGTGTCGATGGCGCGATTTGGCAGTGCCCGGTGGTGTTGCTCGCCGATGTGCGCTCGGTGGGTGTCCAGGGCGACGGTCGAAGCTACGGCCACCCCATCGTGTTACGACCCGTCTCCAGCGATGACGCGATGACGGCGGATTGGACCAGGCTCGAACACGAACTGCTGGCGGGGATTTCGAACCGGATTACCAACGAAGTGGCCGGTGTGAACCGCGTGGTCCTCGACATTACGTCAAAGCCGCCCGGCACCATCGAATGGGAGTGACCGGGCGGCTTTGACGTAGTGGATTATTCGCCGCGCCGTTATTCGCCGCGCAGGATGGCGAGGATGCGCAGGATTTCGACGTAGAGCCACACGACGGTGACCGTAATGCCGAAGGCTGCCTGCCAACCATAGATTTCAGGTGCTCCACCTTCCACACCGGACTTGATCGACTCAAAGTCGAGTACCAGCGAGTAGACGGCGAGGAGCACAATCACGACACCGAGGATGAGCCCGAGCGGGATTCCGAAGATTTCGTAGCTTCGAAGCCCAAACATGGAGTCGGTCGCGCCGAACATCATCAGACCAAAGTTCACCAGCGAGAACGCCAGGTAACCGAACATGCCGACAATGGCGATGCGGGTGAGTCGCGGAGTGGCCCGCAGGGTCCCATTCAGGAACAAGAACAGGGTCACTCCGACCACGCCGAGGGTGCCAAACACCGCTTGGGTGACGATGCCATCCCACATGGTGTTGAAGATGAAGGAGATGCCTCCCACGAAGACACCCTGGACCGCCGCGAAGGTGAGGATCAGTCCGCGAGAGGGCGATTTCTTGAAGATGTTCACCAGCGCGAGCACGAAGCCAGCGATGGCGGCGGGAATCGCGAGGGCGGGTATCACCCAGCCGACGAGGGCACCGATGACGAGAACCCCAAAGCTGATCAGGGTTTTCATGATGGTGTCGTTGTAGCTCATCCGTCCGGTCTCGGACGGGGTCGCCGCGGGGCGGCCGTAGAGCTCATCGAGCTCGGCCACACTCGCGGTCGGTCGAACCGGCTGATTAAACACTGCCGAGCGACTAAACGCGGGGTTCGAATTGGCCATGAGGGGAACTCAACTCCTTAGGGGTAAACGGGGGCGCATGACTGCGCTAGACACCAGTGTAGGCACCCGGCTGGGGAAAATCTCGGTGTACGCCCAAGGCTTACTGAATGCGGCTAGGGCCAGAGCGGGTTGTCAAACCAAATCATCGCCAGAGCACCCAGGACGACCGTAAACACCGCCACCCACAACCACCCCAGACCAATCGCGATCCACGCGAGCGGGGCGCCGCGCTGATCGGCGCGGCGAATTTGACCGATGGCGAGGTAGCCAAAGACCACCGCCAGGGGGCTCGCCACGAGAGCGAGTAACAGCGCGAGGGGAGCGAGCACATTGACCCGCTTTCTCGCACCGCGCGGCCTTCGTGCCACCGGTAGCGCCTGGGTGTCTGGCTCCATGCCAACAGAATATGGCCTCACCCGAAGCGTCTGTGGCCCCACGTAGACTGTGGCTCTCATGCTTCCCGCCGATTCACCCCTGCTCGAGGGCCTCAATGACCGCCAATCCCAAGCGGTCACCTCCCAGGCGGGGGCGCTCCTGATTGTCGCCGGAGCGGGTTCGGGAAAAACGAGTGTGCTCACCCGGCGCATTGCCGGGTTGATTGCCTCGAAAACGGCGTGGCCCAGCCAGATCCTCGCCATCACCTTCACCAATAAAGCCGCCGGGGAGATGCGAGAGCGCGTCGCTGGGTTGGTCGGTGAGGTCAGTCAAGGAATGTGGATTTCGACGTTCCACTCGGCGTGTGTGCGCATCCTGCGCACCGAAGCTGAACGCTTTGGCTACACCAAAGCGTTCACGATTTACGATTCGGGCGATCAGCGCGCGTTGATTAAGCGACTCATTCGAGACCACGGCGCCGATCGCTTGGGTCTGACCCCCGGTTCGGTGGCGGGAAAAATGTCCCGGCTGAAAAACGAACTGGTCGATGTCGATAGCTACCGCGGGCAGGTGCGTGAATCGGACCCCAACGATGTGGCGTTTTATCAACTGTGGTCGGATTACCAGGCCGAGCTCGCGCGCTCGCAGGCGTTCGACTTCGACGACCTGATTGTCCAGACCGTCCAACTCTTTCGGGCTTTCCCCG
Source organism: Pontimonas sp. (assembly GCF_031581085.1). Taxonomy (NCBI): domain Bacteria; kingdom Bacillati; phylum Actinomycetota; class Actinomycetes; order Micrococcales; family Microbacteriaceae; genus Pontimonas; species Pontimonas sp. Next base: position 33,294 of record NZ_JAVLBO010000002.1, on the reverse strand, counting down.
AAGTCGCCGCGGTCTATCGACGACGGTTTCGACACATCCTGGTCGACGAGTATCAAGACACCAACCACGCCCAGTACGCCCTGATTCGAGAGTTGACCCAAGCGGTCACTCCCGATCAGGTCCCCGAATCGGCACCGCCCCAGGAGCGCCAACACGGTCTAGACGCCCCGTCGCTCACCGTGGTGGGCGACTCGGATCAATCCATCTACGCCTTCCGCGGCGCCGACATTCGAAACATTGTGGAGTTTGAACGCGACTTCCCCGGTGCCGAAGTCATTCTGTTAGAGCAGAACTATCGCTCGAAGCAGACCATTTTGGACGCGGCGAACGCGGTGATTTCCCAAAACTTCGATCGCAAAGCCAAAAACCTGTTCTCTGAGTTGGGTGCCGGGGAGAAAATCCAGGGCTTCACCGGCTACAGCCAACACGATGAGGCGCAGTTTGTGGCCGATGAAATCGCCACACTCATCGACGAGGGTTATCGATACCACGACATTGCCGTGTTTTATCGAACGAATGCCCAAACCCGAGCGATGGAAGATGTGTTCATCCGCCAGGCGCTGCCCTACCGCATTATTGGCGGTACCAAGTTCTACGAGCGGGCCGAAATTAAAGACCTACTCGCCTACTTGCACGCGATCGCAAACCCCGCCGATGCGCTCGCTCTGCGCCGTATCCTGAACACCCCCAAGAGGGGTATTGGTCCCGCGACGGAAGCCACACTGGTCGCCCACGCGGAAAAAGCCGGCATCACACTCAGCCAGGCGCTCACCGAGGTCGACCAGATGGGCCTGGGCCCCAAAGTCACCGGAGCGATCAACGAGTTGAGCCAGTTGCTCGGTGAACTACGCTCCACCATCGATTCGGCCAGTGCAGCCGACACACTCAAAGCCGTGGTCGATCGGACGGGCTATCGCAGCCTGCTGGAGCGCTCGAACGACCCGCAAGACCTCGCCCGGGTCGAAAACGTCGACGAGTTGCTCGGTGTGGCCAGCGAGTTTTCCCGGGGGAACCCAGACGACGGGCTGGTGGAGTTTCTCACCGAAGTCTCCCTCGTCGCTGCCGCCGACGAACTCGATGACTCGGGGGGCACCGTGTCGCTGATGACCCTGCACACCGCGAAGGGACTCGAGTTTGACGCAGTGTTTGTCACCGGAGTCGAAGAGGAGCTCCTGCCGCACCGAATGAGCGCGAATGAACCCGGAGGGCTCGCCGAAGAGCGGCGCCTGCTCTATGTCGGGATGACGAGGGCGAAAACGAAACTGCACCTCTCCCTGGCGATGAGCCGGCAGACTTTTGGCGAAGCGATGGTCTGTGCGCCGAGCCGGTTTTTGCGGGAAATCCCGGAAGAGTTGATGCAGTGGCGCGATTCGGGCCTCGGTGAGCGCGCACTCACCAGTCCGCGGGCTTCGCTCGAGCGTGAACCGCGGTCTCTTCCTCGTGCGCCGCGGGAGAAAAACACCCAGTGGGCGAACCGCATCGACACGGTGGTGCGCGATAACTCCGATTTAGACATCGCGGTCGGCGACCGAATTACTCACGACGATTTTGGTCCCGGCACAATCAGCGCGCTCACCGGTCAGGGGCCCAAACGGGTCGCCGAAGTGCAGTTTGACCAGGTCGGAAAAAAACGCCTCCTTGTCAAAATTGCGCCTATTTCACTCACCCCGGGTGCCTAAATCACCCGGGGCGAGCCCGCTGAGACACTAGGCTTGGAGCCACTTCTGTACTCGATGCGCCCCCTGATGGGATTGTGCGTGCACTGCTGAGAGGTAATTCTGCGTGGATCTTTTTGAGTATCAAGCCCGAGACGTGTTCGAAGCACACGGGGTTCCCGTGTTGGCGGGTCGAATCGCCGACACTGCCGATGAGGTGGAAGCGGCAGCCAAAGAGTTGGGTGGCGTCACCGTCGTCAAAGCCCAGGTAAAGACCGGAGGCCGCGGTAAAGCGGGCGGGGTGAAGGTCGCGAAAAACCCCGAGGAGGCACGCGCCGCCGCCGAGAGCATTTTGGGCCTCGACATTAAAGGCCACGTGGTGCGCCGGGTCATGGTTGCCGCGGGAGCCGCGATCGACCGCGAGTTTTATTTTTCGGTCCTGCTCGATCGGGCCAACCGCTCCTACCTCGTACTCTGCAGCTACGAGGGGGGGATGGAAATCGAGCAATTGGCTGAGGAGCGCCCAGACGCCCTCGCGCGAGTCCAGGTCTCGCCGCTCGAGGGCATCACCCTCGAGGTCGCCCGGGACATCGCCGTGAAAGCCCAGTTCCCCGCCGAATTAGTCGAGCGCGTCGCCCCCGTACTGGTGAGCCTGTATGGCGTGTTTATCGCTGAGGACGCCACCCTGGTGGAGGTCAACCCTCTGGTGCTCACCGAGGGTGGCGACATCATTGCCCTCGATGGCAAGGTCACCCTCGATGAAAATGCGGCGTTTCGAAACCCGCACCACGAAGAACTCGCCGATAAAGCCTCGGCTGATCCGTTGGAAGAAAAAGCCAAAGCTCACGATTTGAACTACGTGAAGCTCGACGGCCAGGTCGGAGTCATTGGTAACGGTGCCGGCTTGGTGATGTCCACGCTCGATGTCGTCGCCTACGCCGGTGAGAAATTCGGCGGCGTAAAACCGGCGAACTTCCTCGACATTGGCGGCGGGGCATCGGCGGAAGTGATGGCCGCCGGCCTCGACGTGATTCTGGGTGACCCCCAGGTCAAGAGTGTCTTTGTGAACGTCTTTGGGGGCATCACCGCCTGCGACCAGGTGGCGCGCGGAATTGTCCAGGCCTTAGAGATGATCGGCGATCAGGCGACCAAGCCCCTCGTGGTGCGCCTCGATGGCAACAGCGTGGAGGAGGGTCGGGCGATCCTCGCTGAAGCGGCCCACCCCCTGGTCCACCTTGCCGACACCATGGATGAAGGGGCGAGCCGCGCTGCGGAGCTCGCCTGGAAGTAGGGATAGTAGACATGTCAATTTTTCTCAATAAAGACTCGAAGGTCATCGTTCAGGGCATCACCGGCGGGGAAGGCTCAAAGCACACCGCGTTGATGCTCCAGGCTGGAACCCAGGTGGTGGGTGGGGTGAACGCCAGAAAGGCGGGAACCACCGTGAGCCACGGCGAGGTCACCCTGCCGGTGTTTGGAACTGTCCAGGAAGCGATGGAGCAGACCGGTGCTGACGTTTCGGTGGTGTTTGTGCCACCGGCATTCGCCAAAGACGCCGTCAATGAAGCAATCGATGCGGGGATGCCGTTGGCGGTGGTCATCACCGAGGGTATTCCGGTCCACGACACCGCAGAGTTTTTTGCCCGCGCCGAACGCTCGGGGACGACCAGGCTCATCGGCCCCAACTGTCCGGGAATCATCACGCCCGGTGAGGCGCTAGCGGGTATTACCCCCGCGTCGATTACCGACTCGGGCCCTATCGGACTGGTCTCCAAGTCGGGCACCTTGACCTATCAAATGATGTTCGAGCTGCGCGATATTGGGTTCTCGAGCGCAATCGGTATTGGCGGCGACCCCATTGTGGGAACCACTCACATCGATGCGCTGGAGGCGTTCGAGGCGGACCCCGCGACCAAGGCAATCGTGATGATCGGGGAAATTGGTGGCGACGCCGAAGAGCGCGCCGCCGACTACATCCGCTCCCACGTCACGAAACCGGTGGTGGGGTATGTCGCCGGGTTTACCGCACCCGAGGGCAAAACGATGGGTCACGCGGGCGCAATCGTGTCGGGTTCAGCCGGCACTGCACAGGCCAAGCAGGATGCGCTCGAAGCAGCCGGTGTCAGGGTGGGCAAAACCCCCAGCGAGACGGCCCGGTTGATGCGAGAAATCGTCAACCAGCTGAACTAGCTCCTGCTCTACCGGGCTGGAGTAGTGCTGGAGGGTAGGCTCAACACTCGATGAAAGCCCGGTTTGCGGTTCTGGTGACCGCCCTCGAAACCCTCGTGGTGGTCGGCATCGGTGTGGGGATTTTCTTCGCTCCACTGAGTGTGGTGTGGGCTCTCGACGACCAGTTTGCGACCGACCTTTTGGTCTACTGGCGGGCGTCGGCCGATATCTGGCTTCTCGGCCACGGTGTGCCCCTGTCTATTTCGCTCCCCCCGGACACCGCCGAAGGCTTGGGCCTTTTGGCCAGCCAGTCGCAGTTTGTCTTGAGCGTCGCCCCTCTTGGACCGGCACTGATCACGCTGTGGTTTGGGTTTCGAATGGGCCGGCGGGACATGGTGCTCGATTTTCCCGTCGTGGTGTGGCTCACTTCACTGCTCACCCTGGTGGCCCTGTCGTTCGCGATTGCCTGGAGTGCCACCGACGACGTGGCCCGTTTTCCCCTCATAGAGGCGGTGATCGCTCCGTCTGTGTTTATGGCCTCCGGCCTGATCATTGCGTCCTGGACGACCAAATGGTCACCCGGTCGGTTGTGGTTGGAGCAGGTGATGCCGGCGGCGGGTTGGCAGGTGCTCTCCAGCGGTGTCCGGGCGGGCATCGGCGCGTTTGCCCTTCTGATTGCCGTCGTCAGTGTGTTTTTTGCCGCAGCACTGTTTGTCTCCTACGCCACGGTGATCGGTCTGTTTGAATCGTTGGGCCCGAGTGTGGTGGGACTGGTGACACTGTTTGTGGCGCAGCTGGTGTGTGTTCCCACCCTGGTGGTGTGGTTGGCCGGATGGTTTATTGGCCCCGGTTTCCAGTTGGGTCAGGCCGCGCAGTTCTCTCCTCTGGGAACCGACATCCAGGCCCTTCCCGCCCTCCCGATTTTGGGGGCACTGCCCCAAGACGTGGGGCCCACGGGTTTCGCGGTGGTCGCGATCCCGCTGGGGGCCGCGGTGATTGCCGCGGCGCTTAGCGAGCGGGGTTTGGGCTACCGCGTGGGAGATCAGTTCTGGGTCTCTGGCGCACCACTTGTCACCCAGCCCCCCGTGCGCGGAGTATTTACCGCGCTGGTGTCGACCGCCACCGCGGTGCTACTGCTGTGGATCCCCGCGGCCCTGGTCACGGGTTCTCTGGGGCCAGGCCGCTTTAGCACCGTAGGACTCGACATTCCCGCCGTCTTGGCGTGGTGGGCAGTCGAGGTGGGCCTTGGCACCCTGTTGGGACTCGCGGTGGGTCGGGGTTTTCGCTGGATTAGAGCCCAGGAACAACCGGCCCCCTCGAGTGCGGCTCGGTAGGCTATCTCGCGTGCTGACGCGTCTTGTCGTGTTGATCTCCGGAGCGGGGTCGAATCTTGTGGACCTCCTCGAGCGGTGTGAACAACAGCCCGACTCGAACCTCGCCGTTGTGGCCGTGGGCTCGGATCGCGACGCGTCTGGCTTGGAACACGCGAGAGCGCGAGGTATCCCCACTTTTGTGGTGCCCTTTGGCGACTTTGCGTCCCGGGAGCAATGGGGGGAGCGCCTGATCGACGCGATCGAATCGCACGCTCCCGACCGGGTGGTCTTGAGCGGGTTCATGAAGCTGCTACCCCCGGCGGTGGTGCGCCGATTTGCACCGGGGATGATTAACACCCATCCCGCGTATTTGCCGGAGTTTCCGGGAGCTCACGCGGTAGTCGACCAGATTCGCGCGGGGGTGGAGCAGGCGGGCGCATCGGTCATCGCTGTCGATGACGGGGTCGACACCGGGCCGATTTTGGCGAGGCAACGCGTCGCGGTCGAACCCTCAGACACCGTCGAGGCCCTCCACGATCGCATCAAAATAGCGGAGCGGCAGTTGCTCTGGCAGGTCTTGACCGAAGCGGACAGCGTGGCAGCTGTGCCACGGGGAGGAGAACACTCGAGATGACCCAATCGCGCACCATTCGTCGGGCGTTAATTTCTGTCAGCGATAAAACGGGTCTTGTGGAGCTGGCCGAGGCTCTGCGGGCGTCTGGTGTCGACATCGTCTCGACGGGCTCCACCGCGGCGAGCATTCGGGAGTCGGGTGTCCAGGTCACCGACGTGTCCGAGGTGACCGGGTTTGCCGAAGCCCTCGATGGTCGAGTAAAAACACTCCACCCTTCGATCCACGGCGGTATTTTGGCCGATCGCCGACTGGAGTCACACAATCAACAGCTCACCGATTTGGGTATCGAACCCTTTGATCTGGTGGTCGTGAACCTCTACCCCTTTGCCCGTGCCCTCGCCAGTGGCAAAAGCCCGGCCGAGGTCATCGAGAACATCGATATCGGGGGTCCGGCGCTCATTAGGGCAGCGGCCAAAAACCACCACAGTGTCAGTGTCGTGGTAGACCCCGCCGACTACAGCGCGCTGACTGGTTTCCTGGCGGAAGGGGCAGTGTCGTTAGAGGCTCGCGTGGCGTGGGCGGGGAAGGCCTACCAGCACACCGCCTCCTACGACCAGATGATTGCCCAGTGGTTTGCCACGCAGCGTGGCGAAGACGATACGCACACCGACACACACACCGACAGGCACACACCGGGCCAACCCGAGCAGGTGTCGATCACCGGTGTCGACGGGGCAGCCCTTCGATACGGCGAGAACTCGCACCAGAGCGCGAGCGTGTATCAGCGGGTGGGGGCGACACCGGGGCTCGCCCAGGCCACCCTGTTACAGGGCAAAGAGATGTCTTACAACAACTTTTTGGACGCCGAGGCGGCGTTGATTGCGGCGGGTGACCACGAGGGCCCGGCGGTGGCGATCATCAAACACCAAAACCCGTGTGGCATTGCGACGGCGGACACGGTTCTCGAGGCGTATCGGGCCGCCCACGCCTGCGATCCGGTGTCTGCTTTCGGTGGTGTGATCGCGCTCAATCGCCCGCTCGATGCCGACACGGCCTCGGCGATCGCCGAAGTATTCACCGAAGTAATCGTCGCCCCCGGGGTCACCGAGGAGGCGCGCGAGGTGCTCGGGGTGAAGAAAAACCTCCGAGTGTTGGTCTTGCCGGAGGACTACCGGTCCGATGACACGGACTACCGGGTGATTTCTGGGGGTCTGCTGGTCCAGCAGCGAGATCACTATTTCGTTCCCGCCTCACAGTGGGAGCAGGTCGCGGGGGATCCGGTCGATGCCCCCACCTTGGCGAGCCTCGAGTTTGCCTGGCGCGCGGTGAAATCCGTGAAGTCCAACGCGATCCTGTTGGCCGCCGAGGGTGCGAGTGTGGGGATTGGGATGGGTCAGGTCAACCGGGTGGATTCCTGCCAGTTGGCGGTGACCAGAGCGGGTGATCGCGCCGCGGGTGCCGTGGCCGCCTCGGATGCGTTTTTCCCGTTCCCGGACGGCCTGGACATTCTCCTCTCAGCCGGCGTGACGGCTGTGGTGCAGCCGGGCGGTTCGGTGCGAGATGACGACGTGGTGGCCAGGGCGCAAACGGCGGGCATTGCGCTGTTTCACACCGGCCAGCGCCATTTCTTGCACTAGTGGAGCGCCAGGTGTGTTCAGGGACCGGGTTGCCCGCACCGGTGTTGTTGGGCGCCGGGTTAATGAAGTGCGAGGGTTCCGATGGTGTCGCCGTAGCTGGTCTGGCCCGCGTCGACAAAACCCAGCCGGTGGAAAAAGTCTCCTGGCCCCGCGTCGCCCGGAGTCCACATCACGTGGAGGGTGTCGAATCCGCGCTGGCTCGCCTCAGCGATGACCGCCTGGGCGGCGAAGCGACCCACGCCGGTGCCCTGTTCGCTTCCGGCGACGGTGATTCGCCATATGCAGCTGCGAAGTTCCGCCCTCGGGTGTTCGGGGTCGAAATAGGCGCGGACAAAGCCCACCACGTCGTGATTTTTCCTGATCACTCGCGACCACGCTTTGGCCGGGTCGATGCCGGGTTCTTCTTCGGTGTACGTGACCGGAGTGGCGAAGTCTTCCTGTTCGGGTCGAATTTCGAGCGTGTTGGCCGCGCTCGCGGTTTCGGCGGAGAGTTCCTCTAGTCGCAGCTCGGTCATGCGACAAGAGTATGACCTCAGGCACCCTTGTGGGGAGGTATCTTCACGTGAAGATACATTCTCAAATCGGGTTAGACTGTTTCTACATCCAACACAGGCACAACAGGCAAGGGATTACACGTGGAGAAAATCAGAGTTGATGGTGTCGTCGTCGAACTCGACGGCGACGAAATGACGCGAATTATTTGGCAGTTCATCAAGGACCGCCTCATCCACCCCTACCTCGATGTCACTCTCGAGTACTACGACCTGGGGATGGAAAACCGCGACAAGACCGACGATCAGGTCACGATCGATTCGGCCCACGCGATCATCAAACACGGTGTGGGAGTCAAATGCGCGACGATTACCCCCGACGAGGCCCGCGTCGAAGAGTTTGGCCTGAAGAAGATGTGGCGAAGCCCCAACGGCACCATTCGCAACATCATCGGCGGTGTAATCTTCCGCGAGCCGATCATCATCTCCAACATCCCCCGGCTCGTTCCCGGCTGGAACAAACCCATCATCGTGGGACGCCACGCCTTTGGCGACCAGTACCGGGCGACCGACTTCCTCTTCGACGGGCCGGGAACCCTCAGTATCAGCTTCCAGCCCCAGGATGGCTCCGAAGCCCAAAGCTTCGAGGTCTTCCAAGCGCCAGGCGCGGGTGTCGCCATGGCGATGTATAACCTCGACGAGTCCATTCGCGACTTCGCCAGGGCGTCGATGAACTACGGACTCTCTCGCGGCTACCCGGTGTATCTCTCCACGAAGAACACCATTTTGAAGGCCTACGACGGTCGATTTAAAGACCTGTTCCAAGAAATTTTCGATGCCGAATTTGCCGAAAAGTTCGCCCAGGCGGGAATTACCTACGAACACCGCCTGATCGACGACATGGTCGCGAGCGCCATGAAGTGGGAGGGCGGTTACGTCTGGGCGACAAAGAACTACGACGGTGACGTCCAATCCGACACCGTCGCCCAGGGGTTTGGTTCGCTGGGGCTGATGACCAGTGTGTTGACCTCGCCCGATGGCAACATCGTCGAAGCCGAAGCCGCCCACGGCACGGTGACCCGCCACTACCGGGAGCACCAAAAAGGAAACCCCACGTCGACAAACCCGATTGCCTCCATTTTTGCCTGGACGAGAGGGTTGTCCCACCGAGGAAAACTCGACGGCAATCAGGCACTGATCGACTTCGCGAACGCCCTCGAACAGGTGGTCATCGAGACCGTCGAAGGCGGCGCAATGACAAAGGATCTGGCGCTTCTCGCGGGGGAGGATCAGAAGTGGCTCACGACCGAGGGTTTCCTCGAGGCACTGGATCAGAACCTGGCGAACAAGTTGGCCTAGGGAGGCACACGCCACCCGCACTTGCACAACAATACCCCCTGGGGTATATACTGAGGGCAGTCGTTCACTGACCTGAGTAAAAAGGAGTAACCCCATGTGCAGTCCCGTGCGTTGTAACCGCTGCAGCAAAGTCACCTGGAGCGGATGTGGCGAGCACATCGAAGAAGCGCTCGCGCCGTTCTCCCACGACGAGCTCTGCAGCTGCGGCTAAGCCCTCGAGGCGACAATGCCACTGCGCAGGCAACCAGCGCGCAGTCAACCAGCGCGCAGTCAGCTAGCTCCCCGTGAGCGAGTGAGCGCCCAGCCCGTGACGGGGCAACCGTTCTCCGACCAGCGGCCTGACTCCAGCGGGCTGGGTACGCGGCGGTCCGACGATTTGGCGGACCTCGCGGCGGATGCCCCTCAGGGGCCACCCTCTGATGTGGTGGTAGCGCTCGCTCACGCGCTCGATGCCCTCCAAGGGGTCGCTGCGGACGATTCGCTCTGCACCCTCCAGGGTGAGCGCGTGCACGCGGCGAAATACTGGGAAGGCCACGTGGTCGCCCTCAAAGCCCTCCAGCGTGCGCGACACAACGGGTCTGCCCCGGCCGGCCACGATGCCGCCCGCGAGGAGCTCATCGCGCAGTGGTCAGAGCAACTGCATTCCCACGACCGATCCGATCAGAAGTGGAAGTCCTACCTGACCGGCGGTCTCGAGGCACTAAAGAGCGTGTCCTAGTAGCCGATGAACCGGTCGGAGTGAACGCGTTTCACGCCGGCATCTTCTAAGTTCTTCCGCGCTTTGGTGACAAATTCCGGTGAGCCCGACACTCCCGCCCAACTGATCTCCTCGAGTGCCTCGGGCAGTACCGTGTGGATTTGGTCCACACTGCCCACCAGTACCCGGCGGACACCGCGCACGTGGGATAACTGCGGATAGAGCTCCTCGTCGTCTCTCGACGACACCACAATCAGGGTTCCCTCCAGGCCCAGGTCTCGATCCCGGGCATTAAAGAGCATCGCGGCAAACGGAGTGATGCCCACCCCCCGGGCGACCATCACAAAGTGGCCGACGATGGCGTGTGGTGGCACAAAATCACCACCGACCTGGTTCACCCGCGCGGCCATTCCCGGCTGTGCGTGGGCGAGGGCGCGCTTCCAGGAACTGCCCGGGTCGCTGTGTCGGGTGGTAATCGAAAAATTCCACTGGTCTGACTCGTCGGGGGGTGATAGTCGGGAGACACTCATGACCCGCCTCGAACCCCGCGAATCGACTCCGCGGTGGGGCAGTTGCAGTTCGACCCACTGGCCAGGCTCCACGCGCAGAGGCCGCTCGCTGACAAACCGGTATTCGCGCACGGTGTCGTTGATATCGACCACTTCGTGCAGGTGGACGTTAGTGGCGCGGTCTACCGCCCGGAGGGCGGTGAGCGCCCACGCCACGGCGTTTCCCATCAACAGGGCGAGCTCCGGTGAGGAACTGAGCGTCGTGACACCCAGCGGGAGGGTGAAGGGTAGGGCGGCGGCCACCGCAATTGTCGTGGCCACCAGAAAGGTGTCACTGCGCTTCGTGGCTTGGGTGAGGGGTTCGCTCACCATAAACAGGCCCAAAAAGACCAGCGGGTAGCTGGTGACCACGAGCCAGAGGGTCTCACCGAGGGGCTCACCCGAGACGAGAAGCCTGGTGGTGAGTAACACCAGGGAGATGGCCAGAAACCACCCGACGGTGAAGAAATGACCGGAGCGGAAGGCGACCAGAGCGCCACCGATGATGATCAGCGGTGTCAGCCACGGTGTGGCGACCCACCAGAAGCCGAGCGTGAGGCCAAAGGCGGAGGCGACAAACACTCCCGTCGCGGCAGGATTGAACAGGTGGCGGCCGCGGGGGGCAATGAGCCATTTTGACCCACCCGCTAGGGCCCCCGCCACGCTCACGCCAATCAGGTCACGGGCCTCGAGAGTGGGGGGCACAATCAACGCGATCAGCAGCCCCGTGATGACGCTCGATTCGATGTGCAGGGGCGCGCGGCGCAGCACTGCCCCCAGCGCACTGGTCAGCAGGGTGGCGGCCACACCGAGCACCGCGGTCGCGAGGATACCCAGCGGGCTAAAGCCCACCAGGCCGAGCGCGGATAGTCCGGCAGCCGCTGCCACCAGGATGACCAGTACACCGCTCATCAGCCGGTACATGCCAGGCCACGTCCACCTCATGCAAAAACCTCTCCGGGAAAATCAGCTGAATGGGTAAGGACCCCACCGCCATCGATGATGGCCCATTGGAAAGAAAAATACTCTTCCAGCGCTCTGGGTTCTGCCACAAAAAGTGCCGTGGCGAGCCCATCGGCCACCGCACAGTCTGTGGCCACCACCCAACTCGCCCGAATGGTCGATGTGGGTAAGCCGGTGAGTGCGTCGAGAATGTGGTGGACCCCCGGTGCCCAATTGCGGCGATTTGAGCCCGAGGCGGCCAGCGAATGCCGGTCCAATTCCACGACTCCGACCACCCGTTCCGGGTCGCTCGGGTGTTCCATCCCGATGCGCTCCGGTGTGGCGGTGTGCAGCCTAATGTCGCCGCTGGCATCGACGACGAGGTCATCGACTCCCGCCGCCAGGAGGGTGCCAAAGACCTGATCGACCAGGTATCCCTTCCCCACCGCTCCGATATCAATGGATACGGGCCGAGGGGCGGTGAGCGTGGTGCCCTCCAGGCTCAACACATCAGAAAATGCCGGAATCGCGGGAGGAGTACCGCCGGCGGGTTGGAGCCGGTAATTGGCGTCGTAGCCCCAGTGCTCCAGTGCCTGTCCCACCACGGGGCTTAGACCACCGCGGGTCGCCTCATACAGCCGGGAATAGAGTGAAAAGAGCTCGACGATATCCGGAGGGAACTCGTAGTCGCCCGGGGTGTCCTGGATTGCCGTGACCAGCGAGTCGTCTCGAAACCTCGAATAGACCCGATCGAACTGGCCGATCCGGTCGCTGACCTCGGCCCGCACGTGGTCCGGCACTTCTTCCGCGGACTGGATGACCCACGGGACGCCGATGGCGTCAAAACGCCACGACGCCAACGGCTAACTCGCTTTCGCGTCCTGGCGAATGCTCTCCAGGGCACTCTGGAAGCCCCCGCTGGTGAGCGATGAACCGGCCACCCGAGACACGTCTGCCTCGTCCAAGGATTTGCCGACAACCTCATCAGCGATCCCGCCCGCGAACATCCCCTGATAGCGCTCCGTCGTATCGTTGGTCGGCTGCGGGGTGACCTCGACCGCGCTAATCACGCCATCGGTCACGGTAACGCTCACCGCAATGGTTTCTGGCCCGTTGGGGGATTGATATCCACCGGTCGCCTCATAGCCCCCATCGGCATAGGAGGCGTCGACCGTTTCGTCAGTGCCCACCGCGTCGTCAGTGGTGGCCTCCTGATCGGGACTCTCCTGCATTTCGGAGGCCTCGGCGGGAGTCGGTTCGGGCTCTTCGCTGGAGGATGATCCGGCCATCGGGGCCGCTTGGCACCCCGCCAGGGCGACCAGAGATCCCAGGGAGACGCTTATTTGCAGTGGGAGAGAAACCCGCATCGGATGCCTTTCGTTTCCGGGGCTGTGCGATTCACGCAGTGGCCCTCCGTGACGCAGTGCTCTTCAGTGTGCGCTACGGGGGTGGAATTTCCCTGAGTGAATCCCGCAGAGGATTACCCCTCGCACCAGGCGACGCTCGTTAGCGGAAAATAATCGTCCGGATGCCATCGAGGAGAATGCGGTGCTCGGCAAACCAGCCCACGGCTTGGGCGAGGGTGCGCGATTCTTCGTCCTGGCCGACCCGGACGAGTTCGGCGGGGGACTGGGAGTGATCGACGCGCACCACGTTTTGTTCGATGATGGGCCCCTCATCGAGATCTTCGGTGACGAAGTGAGCCGTGGCACCAATGAGTTTCACCCCGCGCTGGTGGGCCTGTCGGTAGGGGTTGGCGCCTTTAAATCCGGGCAAGAACGAATGGTGGATGTTGATCATTCGCCCCGCGAGGCGCTCACACAACTGCGCGGAGACGACTTGCATGTAGCGGGCGAGCACGACGAGCTCGATGTCGTGTGATTCGACCAGTTCCCACACTCGGGCTTCAAAAGTAGCCTTTTCGGCTTCTGAGGTGACCGGCATCCACTCGAAGTCGACCCCGTAAAACTCGGCGGTGCTGCCCATATCCGGATGGTTGGCGAGAATGATCGGCACGTCGATATCCAGGTGACCGTCTCGTTGACGAGAGAGCAGATCGGTCACGCAGTGGGCTGCGGTGGAACCGAGAACGAGGGTCTTTGTCTTGTGGCCCACCGTGCTCACCGAATGGACCATCTGGTAGCGCTCGACCACGGGGGTCAACACTTCGGTGAACTTTTCGGGGCTGAGCCCGGTTTCGACCTGAAGGCGCATGAAAAACCGGCCGGTGTCGTGGCTGGAGAACTGCTGTGATTCGGTGATGTTGCCCTGGGCATCGACCACCGCGCCGCTGACGGCGTGCACGATGCCCGGCTGGTCGTCACAGACGAGGGTGACAATGAGGTGCTGGTCCGAGGAGCTCACCCCTTTAGCTTAGGCTTTGTGGCCGGGCCCTCGAGCGGCCCGTGGGGGAAGTGCATGACGGATCACACACCAGCGGGCAGTAATGCTTCGGTGTTTCCCCTCCGCGTACTGATGCTCTTGGCCACAGCCGTGTTTGTCTCGGTGACCGCCGAGTTCATGCCGACAGGCTTGCTCCCCCAGATTGCGCGTGGTCTGGAGGTGAGCGAAGCCCAGGTCGGACTCCTGGTCACTATTTTTGCCGCCACCGTGGTGTTGACCGCGATGGCCCTGTCGATCCTCACCAGGCGTTATTCGAGGAAATCCTTGGTGGTGGCGGCCCTGATCGTGATGGCCCTGTCAAATGTGCTGGCCGCCGTGGCCCCCAGTTTCGCCGTGATGGTCGCCGCTCGAGTAGTGGGCGGCCTCGCCCACGGACTCTTTTTTGCGCTCGCGAATGCCTACGCAGCGTATTTAGTCCCCCGGGAGCGCTTAGGCCGGGCTGTCGCCATCCTCACCGCCGGGGGCACTATGGCGTTTGTCCTGGGTGTTCCCCTGGGCACCGCACTGGGAAATGCTTTTGGCTGGCGCCTGGCCTTCATCGCGCTCGCGGTGATCATCCTCTCGCTCGCTCTGGCCCTGATGGTGACCCTGCCCCAGGTCAGCAGAGAAGTCGCTCTCTCCACAGGAGAAATTGCGCTGCCGGTGCGCCTGGACCCCACGCTGCCGCTGGTGTTGGTCGCGGCATTAATCGTGGTGTTGGCCCTCGGTGGCCACAACACGTTTTATGTCTACATCGCGCCCTACCTGATCGATGTGGCGGGTTTTGAGGGGCAGGGGGTCGCCGGGGTTCTCTTCGTCTACGGCGGTGCCGGCGCACTCGGCGTGGCCGCGGCGGGGGTTCTGGGTGATCGTTTTCCCCGCGGGGCACTCGTGGGAATGCTGCTCGTGGCGACCGTGTCTATTGCGATGCTGGGCGCCCGCGGCACCGGCGATCTCTGGGTGATCAGCATGGTGGTGATCTGGGCAGCGGCCTTCGGCGGCATTCCCGCACTGTTGCAGCTGCGACTGCTCCGGGCAGTCTCCGTGCGGCTTCGAGATTTTGGCTCCGCGGTGCTGGTGACGGCGTTTAACGTGGGCATTGGCGGTGGCGCCCTGGTGGGGGCCGTGCTCTATGACCCCATCGGCGTGCAGGCGCTGGCCTATGCGGGGGCCAGTGGGTTTGCGCTCGCGGTGTTGGTCGCCGTGGTCGCCGACCGAATTGAACACCTGCGAGCGTCCTCGCCGCACTCTCATCAAGGATGAGTAGAATCGGGCCATCGCAACTGGCGTAAAGATGGGTCACCATCGGGGAGCGACAAAGCACCACTGGCCGTGCGCCTGGGCTGGTGGAGAAATAGCGGGGACCCCAGGGGTCCCCGGAGCCACAGCCAGAAGGAGACACCGTGAACCCGGCCACTCGCACCGACACCCGCTCCCCGTCGTTTACCGCGTCACTCGATGAGGTCGACCCGGAGATTGCCGCCGTATTGAACCACGAGCGCGATCGTCAAGAAACGACGCTCGAAATGATCGCCAGCGAAAACTTTGTGCCCTTTTCCATTTTGGAAACCCAAGGCAGTGTGCTGACCAATAAGTACGCCGAGGGCTACCCCGGGAAGCGCTACTACGGCGGCTGCGAATTTGTCGACATCGCCGAAGAGCTCGCCATTGAGCGGGCCAAAACACTCTTTGGTGCCGCCTACGCCAACGTCCAACCCCACGCCGGAGCCCAAGCCAGTGCCGCGGCGCTGCACGCCCTGGCGAGCCCCGGCGACACCATCCTCGGCCTCGAGCTCGCCCACGGCGGGCACCTCACCCACGGCATGAAACTGAACTTTTCGGGCAAGGTCTATAACGCCACGTCTTACGGGGTGGACCCCGAGACGTTCCTGATCGACATGAACCGGGTGCGAGACGCGGCCCTCGAGCACAAACCCACAGTGCTCATCGCGGGGTGGTCGGCCTACCCCCGACACATCGACTTCAAAGCGTTCCGAGAAATCGCCGACGAGGTCGGCGCCACCCTGTGGGTCGACATGGCCCACTTCGCGGGACTGGTCGCCGCGGGTGTGCACCCCTCACCCGTTCCCTACGCCGACGTAGTGACCTCCACCGTGCACAAGACCCTCGGGGGACCACGCTCCGGTGTGATGCTGAGCCGCGATGAAAGCCTGGCCAAAAAACTGAACTCCGCGGTGTTCCCGGGCCAACAGGGTGGCCCGCTGATGCACGTCATCGCCGCGAAAGCCGTCGCGTTCAAAATCGCGATGGAACCAGAATTCCGGGAGCGCCAAGAGCGCACCATCGCCGGAGCACAGGCCCTCGCATCACGGCTGACCACCCCAGACGCCACCGCCGCGGGCGTGGACGTACTCACCGGGGGAACCGATGTGCACCTGACCCTGGTCGACCTTCGCCACTCAGAATTCAACGGTCTAGAAGCCGAAGATCGACTGCACGAAGTGGGCATCACCGTCAATCGCAACGCGGTTCCGTTTGACCCCAGGCCCCCCATGGTCACCAGCGGGGTCCGAATTGGTACTCCCGCACTCGCCACCAGAGGTTTTGGCCCCGAACAGTTCGACGAGGTCGCCGACATCATCGCTGAAACCCTCACACCCGGTGGCGATTTGGCGGCGCTTCGAGCGCGGGTGAGCGCCCTCACCGACGACTTCCCCCTGTACCGGGAATTGGGGTAGTGAAGCGCGAAGCGACAGCGGGATTGCGGCTGTGAGTGCGTCGACGCTAGACGGCCTCCGGACCGCCGCGACACTGAAAGACGAACTGCGCCAACGAGTCGAGGCACTCGCTGGCGCCGGCGACACCCCCGGGTTGGCCACCGTGCTGGTCGGCGATGACCCGGGTTCGAAATGGTATGTCGCGGGGAAGCACCGGGATTGCGCCGAAGTGGGTATCGCGTCCATTTCTCGCGAACTACCCGCGACGGCCAGCCAAGCCGAAGTGGAAGCGGTCATCGACGAGTTAAACGCGAACCGGGAGGTCACCGGATACATCGTTCAACTGCCCCTCCCGGACCACCTCGACTCGGAGGCGCTGATTGAACGCATCGATCCCGCAAAAGATGCCGACGGGTTACACCCGATGAATCTGGGCCGTCTGGTGGCGGGAGTTTCGGGTGGTAGTGACTCGCCCCTGCCGTGCACGCCTCGCGCCGTCATCGAACTGGTCGAGCGACACGGCCAGAGTGTCTCCGGTGCCCACGTTGTCGTCGTGGGTCGGGGTATTACCGTGGGTCGCTCCATCGGACTTTTGCTCACCCGCCGCGGTGTGGACGCCACGGTGACCCTCACCCACTCGCGGACCAAGGACCTCTCTGGCTACCTGCGGGAGGCCGACGTGATTGTTGCCGCCGCCGGATCTCCGCACATCGTGGGCAAAGACGATGTGAAACCGGGAGCCATCGTGCTCGATGTGGGGGTCTCCCGGGTCGCCGATCCCGAAACCGGAAAACCCCGCATTGTGGGCGATGTCGATCCGGCCGTCGCCGAAGTGGCCGGCTGGCTCTCACCCAATCCGGGTGGGGTGGGACCGATGACCCGAGCATTGCTTCTGCAGAACGTCGTCGAAATAGCGGAGCGCCAAGCCGGTGGTCACGATGGCTAAGCTCTACTTCCGCTACGGCGCCATGAACTCCGGGAAATCCACCGCACTGCTCCAAGCAGCCCACAACTATGAAGAGCGCGGCCAACGAGTCGTGTTGTTAAAGCCGCGCATCGACACCAAAGGCGAGGCGACCATCGTCTCGCGGTTGGGGGTGTCGAGGCCTGTCGATGTGATTGTGGAGCCAGAAGACAACCTTGTTCAGGTCGTCGCGGCTCATATCGACCGGCTCCAGGCAGATACCGCAGAGCGCCTGTCCTGTGTGCTCGTCGACGAAGCACAGTTTCTCAGCCCCGCCCAAGTGGAAGACCTTTTCGTGGTGGCCGTTCAAGTGGGCGTGCCGGTGTTGGCCTATGGCATCCGGACCGACTTTCAAACCGTGGCCTTCCCGGGAAGCAGGCGACTGCTGGAAATTTCGCACTCTGTCGAGGAGCTGAAAACCATTTGCCGGTGTGGCAAAAAGGCGATTTTCAATGCCCGCACCGCCGACGGAGACTTCATTTTCGACGGTGACCAAGTCGCCATCGACGGAGTCGATGTCGGCTACGAGTCACTGTGTGGGCAGTGCTATCTCCAAGAAAGTGGTGGCCGTTTAGCAAGCGCCCACCAGCGACCCCTCGACCCGCAGTTGCCGGGGCCTGACTCAGACTTCAGCTAAACCGAGCGGAAGGCGTTGCGTCTCGAGACTGGTCGGGGTGACAGGATTTGAACCTGCGGCCTCGTCGTCCCGAACGACGCGCGCTACCAAGCTGCGCCACACCCCGCCTGCGGGTTAAGCGTACCCGATATCGTCACCGACCAAAGTGACCAGTACCGCCTCGGGCGGGCAGGCAAAGCGCACCGGGGCAAAAATATTGGTGCCGATTCCCGCTGAGACGTTCAGGTAGGCGGCTTTATTTCCGTGCGGCCACAGACTGAGGCCTCTCGCCTGGGAAAGAGGCAGGTCGCAGTTTGTGGTGAGGGCTCCGACGCCGGGAATACACACCTGCCCGCCGTGGGTGTGTCCGGCAAAAATCAGTTCCGATCCGTGGGTCACGAGAGCATCGAGAACCCGCCGGTAGGGCGCATGGCTGACACCGATTGTGGTGGTGGAACGCTCGGAGCGACCCTCCACACTTCGCTGCTCCCTGGCTGCTTCCAACCAGGTCGGCAGCGAATCGGTGCGGTCTGAGCCGACGTGGGCGTCACCCAACCCGACGAATTCCAGTTGGGAACCTCGGATAGTGAGAGAGACTACGGCGTTGTCAATGTCGTGCCAGCCGAGTTCTTCGTAGAGGGCGTGGAGGCCCTCAAAGTCCAACGGGGTCCCCTGTTCGACACCGTGCGAGGGTCCCGCCAAGTATCCGAAGGGGTTTACTGCCCGCGGCGCAACACGGTCGTTGGACCCGTGCACCACCACACCGGGAATGCCCTTGAGCGGAAGGAGTGCCTGCCTGATCTGTGGAAGTGCACCGGGGTGGCCAAAAAAGTCTCCAGTTCCCACCACAAGGTCCGGTGGGTTATCGGCCAGGGCGCGAATCCACGAGGTGGCATTTTTCTGCCAGGGCGCCAAGTGCAGGTCGCTCAAATGCAGGATGCGGATGGGTTCGCTGCCGGCATCCAAGATGGGGACCTGTTCGACGCGCAGTTGGTAGCGACCCCGCTCCACGACGGCGCCGTAGGCGAAGGCCAACGCCGAGAGCGCGCCCATTCCCCACAACGCTCGGGTCAGGGTGTTGCGGGGACCACTCACGCTATTCCAGGACTTCGTTGGGGTTTGGTGCCGCGCCCGCGAAACAGTTCATCGCCACCTCGACTTGAACGTCGATGCGCACCGACGAACCCGCGTCGGGAAGTTGGCCGATCGCTTCGGCGTTGGCCGTGTCCGAACCTTCAGAGCTTTCAAAACAGTACGCCTCAACGGGTCCGTAAATGCCGGCCTCTTGCAGCAGGCCCTTGATTTCGACCTCGGAGCGTGCCGGCGAGATGAGGTTTGGCATCAGGGTGCGCGGGACGTAACGGTCGCGGTCATCATCGCCCTCACCGAGGGTGACGTACACCGTTTGTCCCCTGGCGAGCAGGGTTCCCGGCTCGGGTTCGTACGCCACGACGACTCCCGCACCACCCTCACGCACCTCCAGTTTCAGTCCGACCCCTTCGAGAAGCTGGATCGCCTCATCGATGTACAAACCGGTGATTTCGGGAAGCTCCACACCGGCACCGTTTTGCAGCCTGGCGGGGGGTGCGGGGAATGCCTCACCGCCATACATGTCGTTGGCGCGCTCCATGATGGGCCGGAAGATATCGTGGCGCATCACGGTTCCCCCCGAGAGTCGCCGGAGGCTGGTATCGCCCACAATGTTGCCCACCCACACTGCGGTGGCGACTTCCGTGCTGGAGCCCACCATCCAGGTGTGGACTTGGCTGTCGGTGGTTCCGGTCTTTCCGATTACCGGAACATCACCACCCGGGTTCGCCCTGGCTCCGGTGCCACCGGTGACCACGCCTCGCATGGGCGAGGCGGCCGCCGCCGCCACGTCGGGCGTGAGCGACTGCCGGCAGGTGCTCTCCTGGCCCTCGAGGCGCACACCGTCGGTGTCCTCGAAGTAGTCGACGATGATGGGCTCGCAGGTTTCACCCCCGTTGGCGATTCCGCCAAAGGCGGACGCCATCGTCAGTGGCGCAATCTCGTTGGTGCCCAACACGGCGGATGGGTTGGTTTGCAGCGGCGCATTGTCGGCGCGGTGAACACCGAGGGCTTCTGCGGCGCGGCGAATTTCGCACTGGTCGAGTTCTTTTGCGATCGAGGCATACGCCGAGTTAATCGAGCGGGTCGTCGCCTCAAAGACACTGACGGACGGGATTTCGAGGTTGGCCGAGTTTTTAAACTCCCACAGACCACCCCACGGGCCACCGCCGTCGGCGCAGGTATCCAAATACTCGGCTTGTTCCTGCTCGAACTGGGACGCGTCGACGACTTCGGCGAGTCCAAAACCGCGCTGGAGCCAGGCGATGAGGGCAAAAATCTTGTAGGTCGATCCGACCTGGAAACCACTGGAGCCCCCGTAGGGCCGGTCGGTGTTGAAGTTCACCGCGGTCGCGGTGATGCCCCCACCGTCTTCGGTGTCGTCGAATACTTTGTTTTGGGCCATGGTGAGGATGCGCCCGGTATCGACCTCCACACTCACCGTGGCACTGCCCAACTCGAAGGTGTCTAAGTCGTTGGGCACCAGCTCCCAGACGCGGTCTTGCGCGGTGCGCTGGAGGTCCATATTCATCGTGGTGTAGACCTCGAGGCCCCCCTGGCGCCACCGCTCCAAGCGCTCCTCCGGTGTGGCACCGAGGCTGTCAAAGTTTTCGACGTTTCTCACCACGTAGTCGCAGAAGAACTTTGCGTATTCGTTGGCCGCCAAACAACCGTTAGTGGGCTGTGCGGGTTGGACAAAAGCGGAATCGACGGGGATCGCGACCGCCTCGTCGTACTGTTCCTCGGTGAGGTAGCCCTCCTGCCACATCGACCACAGGATGACGTTTCGACGCTCCTCGTTGGCTTCGAAGTTGGCGGGATCGGACAGGTTCCTGGTCGTCGGGTACTGCACGATCGCGATCAAACTGGCCGCTTCGGCCGGGGAGAGTGTTTCGGCGATCGTGCCGAAGTAGCGCTGCGACGCGGCCTGAATACCGTAGGTGTTGCCGCCAAAGGGAGCAATGTTGAGGTACGACTCGAGGATTTCATCCTTCGTGAAGCGCTTTTCGAGACCGATCGCCAACTTCATTTCGTTGAGCTTGCGGTCAAAATCGGTCGCCGTCGCCTGGCGATACGCTTCGTCGCGTTCCTCTTCAGTCGGCAGGTAGAGCGAGCGCTGCACGAAAATGTTTTTCACCAACTGCATCGTGAGCGTCGAGGCACCCGATTCGATGTCGCCGGCGAGGACGTTTCCCAGCGCCGCGCGAAAGACCGATGTGGCGTCGACTCCCGCGTGGTCGTAGAAGCGCCGGTCTTCACCCGCGACCGCTGCGTTGATGACGTGTTCGCTCATCCGCTCGAGCGGAATTTCTTCGCGGTCTTGCCAGTACACCTCGGCGATTTTGACCGCGCCATCCGTGGGGTCGTCGCTTCGCCACGCCCACAGGGTGTTCTTCTCCGCCTGTTCGCCCAGGTCGACGTATTCGGGAAGCGCGTCAAACACGCCGATTGCGCTGTTGGCGGCCACCCCCGTGACGGCGATCGCCGGAGCGACCATTGCGGTGACAATCACACCCGCCAAGGCGGACATCCCGGTGATACCGAGGATTGCGCCCAACCAACCTTTTGCCTTCTGCGGGTTCTCAGCCATACCAGTAGGCTACGCGATGGATATAGGAGTCAACTAACAGGAGGACGGCGCGCATGACGACGTGGGAATATGCAACAACACCGCTGATCATCCACAACACCACCGCGATCTTGAACCAGTGGGGCGAGAGCGGTTGGGAGCTTGTCAACGTGATTACCGGACCCGAAGGTGGACTCGTCGCCTACTTCAAGCGCCCCACGGGTGAGAACTAATGGGCCACATCGACGCGAGACTGCGCGAACTGGGCATCGATATCCCCGACGTCGCCACACCGCTGGCCAACTACGTGCCGGCGAGAACCACGGGGTCGCTTCTCTACACGGCGGGCCAATTACCTTTTGTCGACGGGGCGCTCGTCCAGACCGGAAAGGTCGGTCAGGACGTCACCGCCGGAGAAGCCACCGAGCTCGCCCGGATTTGCACCCTCAATGCGCTCGCTGCCGCCCAGAGCATCCTGGGCTCGCTCGATCGCATCACCCAGGTCGTGAAGGTCAACGGTTTTGTCGCCTCCAGCCCCGACTTCATTCAGCAGCCCACTGTGCTCAATGGAGCATCACAGCTCCTGGGAGAGATTTTTGGCGACATCGGCATCCACGCGCGCGCCGCGGTGGGTGTTGCGGTCTTACCCCTCGACGCCCCGGTCGAGCTCGAACTGATTGTGGAGTTTTCCACCCCGTAGACACCCCGCAGCTCACCAGCACCACCCCTTGAGGGGTGCTGGTGAGCCAGGTGGTTACTCTTCGTCGCCCAGTGACGTCGTGATGGTCCGGATCACGCTGGTGTCGGTCAGTGTGGTCGTATCGCCCACTTCCCGGCCCTCGGCGATGTCTTGGAGAAGTCGGCGCATGATTTTGCCGGAGCGGGTCTTCGGAAGTTCGTCCACCAGGTGAATCTCACGGGGTTTAGCGATGGCCCCGATTTGTTGCCCGACCCAGTTGCGCAACTCGGTGACCGACTCATCGACGGGTTTTTGGTCGATGAAGCGAGATTTCAAAATCACGAAAGCGACCACGGCTTGACCCGTGGTGTCATCTTGGGCCCCCACGACAGCGGCTTCCGCCGTCATTTCGTGGGAGACGATGGCCGATTCGATTTCCATCGTGGAGAGTCGGTGGCCCGAGACGTTCATCACGTCATCGACACGGCCGAGCAGCCAAATGTCGTGATCGGAATCGAGGTGGGCGCCGTCACCGGCGAAATACTTATCGCCAAATCGAGACCAGTAGGTCTCGACGTAGCGATCGGGGTCACCCCAAATGCCGCGCAGCATCGACGGCCAGGGTTCGGTCACAACGAGCAACCCGCCGGCTTCGGCGCCCACGTGGGTGCCCTCTTCGCTCAGCACGTCGATGCTGATGCCGGGCAGGGGGACCTGGGCGGAGCCGGGCTTGGTGCTGGTCACCCCGGGCAGTGCGGAAATCATGATGGCCCCGGTCTCGGTTTGCCACCAGGTGTCGACAATGGGTGCCACCCCACTACCGATGACCTCGCGGTACCACATCCAGGCTTCCGGGTTGATGGGTTCGCCCACCGAACCGAGGAGGCGAAGCGAGCTGAGGTCGCGCGCGGCGGGAATCTCCCGACCCGCTTTCATAAACGCCCGAATGGCGGTGGGGGCGGTGTAGAAAATGCTGACCTTGTATTTTTCGATAATGTCCCACCAGCGTCCCGGTGCCGGCGAATCGGGGGTGCCCTCGTAAATGACTTGAGTGGCTCCGTTAGCCAGCGGGCCGTACACGACGTAGCTGTGTCCGGTAATCCAGCCGATGTCGGCGGTGCACCAGTACACGTCGGTTTCGGGGTGCAAGTCGAAGACGTTTTTGTGGGTGAAAGCCGCCTGGGTGAGGTAACCACCGGAGGTGTGCAGGATGCCCTTGGGTTTCCCGGTCGTGCCCGAGGTGTAGAGGATGAACAGCGGGTTTTCGGCTTCGAAGCCTTCGGCCTGGTGCTGGTCCGACATGGGAGCCATTTCGTCGTGCCACCACAGGTCTCGCCCCTCCACCATGGTGACCTCGTTGCCGCCGCGTTTGACGACCAGGACATTGTCCACCGGCTTCGAAATCATCTCGAGGGCGTCATCGACTGCGGGTTTCAGGGCAAACACGGAACCTTTGCGGTAGCCGCCATCGGCGGTGATGACCAACTTGGCCTCGGCGTCATCGATGCGCGCACGCAAGCTCTCGGCGCTAAATCCGCCAAAGACAACCGAGTGAATGGCGCCGATGCGCGCGACGGCGAGCATGGCGATGACCGCTTCGGGAATGAGGGGCATGTAGATGACGACGCGGTCACCCTGGGTAACCCCGAGGGAGAGCAGCAGGTTTGCCGCCCGGCGCACCTCGGCGGTGAGCTCGGCGTAACTAATGTCGCGCTGGTCACCCGGTTCGCCCTCAAAGTGCAACGCGATGCGATCACCGCGGCCCGCCTCGACGTGTCGATCGAGACAGTTGTAGGCGACGTTGATGTGACCGTCGGCGAACCACTTGGCGAATGGCGGCTGTGACCAGTCCAGGCCTTCGGTGAAAGGGGTGTGCCAGTGCAGTAGCTCCCGAGACTGTTGAGCCCAAAACTCTTCCCGGTTCGCCTTGGCCTGTTCGTAGAGTTCTGGTCCGGCAATACGTTGCTCGACGAAATCTGCAGGAGGATCAAAACGTCGCTCCTCGTGCAGGAGGTTATCGATAGTGGATTCCGACACAGTAGTTGTCCCCTCTTCGCGTCGTTGCGGCATGTCAACAGGTACGCCCCAGTGTAAATGCCCGAAGAAAATTTTCCACAGTTGTGTCCCACAAACCCCACCCGCAGCCGGAATACTGCCACCCTGCAACAGTGCCCACCCCCACACGCTGGAGTTTCCCCGCGGTCCACCACGAAGGCTTGGAGCAGCGGGTCGCCGCGGCCCTCGGGCCGCTCTCCGTGCTCGGTAGTGACCCCAGCGTGACCGACGTCTTTGTCGTGGCAGATGGTCGCGTGTTTGCCGACCGCGGCGATGGTGCCCTCCTGGTCACTGATCTTCAGCTCGACGCCGAATCGCGTGTCGACCTGGCGAGAGCCCTCGTGGAAGCGGGGGGTAGGCACCTCGATGAGGCCTCACCCGTTGTCGATGTGCGATTGGCGGAGGGGATCCGGGTGCACGCCGCACTGCCCCCGGTAGCCCTGGGGGGTGCGGTCATCTCCATCCGTTTTGGCCGCGGCCCCAAACCCGATATCGGCGCCCTCGCACTCGGTTGGTCAGATGCGGTGCGCGACCAGGTCCTCGCCGCCGTCGATCAGCGTCAGACGCTGCTGGTGACGGGCGCCACCGGAAGCGGGAAGACCACCCTCCTCGCGGCACTCCTGGCTTTCGCCTCACCCCGGGATCGACTGGTCGTCATTGAAGATGTCAGCGAATTGCGCATCGACCATCCCCACGTCGTGCAACTCGAATGCCGCCAAGCCAACCTCGAAGGTGCCGGCGAGGTGACGCTCCAGCGCCTGGTGCGCGAGTCGCTGCGGATGCGCCCCAACCGACTGGTGGTGGGTGAGTGTCGCGGGGCAGAGCTTCGGGACCTGCTCTCCGCACTCACCACCGGTCATCGCGGTGGTGCGGCGACTCTGCACGCCCACTCGTTGGAGGAGGTGCCGGCCCGGTTGGATAGTTTGGCGGCGCTCGCCGGCTTGACCTCACAACAGCTCGCCCGACAAGCCCGCAGCGCCATCGACCTCATCATTCACGTCGAGCACAATCCGGGGCAGCCCCGCGAGGTCAGTCTGGGCTATTTTGCCGATACCCCCGGAGGTGAGCTTGTGGTGGCCAGGTACTAACACCGCGGACGGTGTCGGGGTCGCCCAGATGGCGAGCCTGGCTGCCCGCTTGGCGGTGTTTTTCCAAGCGGGGTTGTCTCCGACTCGCGCGTGGCAGGAGCTGGCCCTCGATGAACAATTGGCCGGATCGAGTCGCCACCTCGCCCAGGAGATTGCCCGCCACCTCGAACAGGGCGGTCGACACGCGGAGAGTGTGCGGTGGGCCTGTGAGTCGGGGGCTGAACCGGAACGGGTGTTCTCCGCGGTGCTGAGCGTCGCCGACGAATCGGGCACGCCGCTCTACCGGGCACTGTGGGCTCTCGCCGACGCGCTTCGAGACCGGGTTTCTGTGGAGGCAGAAATTCGCTCCATCGTTCAGGCCCCACGTCAGACCACCCTGTTGTTACTCGCCCTGCCGCCGCTCAGTCTTGTCGTGGCGGGCACGTTGGGGGTGAATGCTCTCGGGTTTCTCACCGGTTCGACGTTTGGCTGGTTACTGCTGGGCCTCGCCGTGCTGCTCTATACGGCGGCGATTGTGTGGATGGGGCGTTTGGTCACCCAACTGATGCCCGACTCTGGCTACCTCTCACCGGCGAGGGACCTTCTCGCGGTGGCCAGTCAGGGTGGGGCGCTGCCGGAAGTGGCCGCCGCACGGGTGAACCGGGTGCTCATCGAGCACGGCCTCGCCCAGTCCGATAGCGCCGATATCCAGAGCCTCACCGCGCTGTCTCGACGGGTCGGTATTCCCATTTCCACGCTGTCGGTGGCAGAGGCCACCTGGGCGCGACACCAGGCCCGCGCCGAGGCGGCCGAAGCAGCCCAGAGTTTGTCGGTGCGCATTCTCCTTCCGCTGGGGCTGTTTATCCTCCCGGCGTTTGTCGCCGTGGGGGTGGTCCCCGTGATTTTTACCCTCTTGGAGGGAGCGCTTCGACTGGACCAACCGGGGCTGTGGTGAGTGCGCGACGAACTGAGGGTGGTCGGGTGCGACCACCCTCTCGACTGTCCACCCTCTCGACTGTCCACAGTGGGCCCCCGGTGGCGCTCTTCTGTCCTGCTGGCACATCGGGCTCCGTGTGCCCGGGCGAACTGCCACTCTGCGCGAGTTGCCACACGGCAACATCGGCCGGATTGGAAAGGACAGACACCGTGGAATACACCAACACACACGTTGCCAATGGTTTGGCGCGAGGAGCGCGAGCAGATGAGGGGGCGGCGACGGCGGAATACGCTATCGCCACGATGGCTGCCGTCGGGTTTGCCGGACTTCTCGTCGTCATCATGCAAAGCGACGAGGTGCGTGAAATTCTCACCGACCTGGTGCGCAGTGCCCTCAGCTTTACCGCGTGATCGAGGCGGTATCACCGCTGAGTGGGCTCTGGTCCTCCCAGCGGTGATACTCGTCTTCGCCGCCGTGTTGAGCGCGGTGGGGGTGATGGTGCAGCAGTCGCGACTAGACGCAGTCGCGGCCGATGCGGCGAGGCTCGCCAGCATCGGCTACTCCTCCCCGTCGATTACCGAGCACGTTGTGGACCAACTGGGCGAAGCCGCTGCGGTCTCTCTCCAGTCGAGGGCTTCCGGAGTCAGTGTGTGCGCGGTGGTCTCCTCGGCTCCCTCCGGGTTGGCCACGCTGGTGGAGGGTCTTCGGGCACAGGGCATGGCCTGTGCGCTGCGCGAGAGTGAGCCTCTCGAAGACCCTGTTGTCTCGGGCGACTCGCCGTGAGTGCCGCCCCACGAGCCAGCGCGTCACCAGCCAGCGTGTCACCAGCCAGCGTGCCACCAGACGTCGGGTCGCGGTGGTCAACCGGTCTCTTACGCCTGCACCGGGCGGGATCAGGGGGCTCGACAAGGGGTTCCGGGGTGGTCTTGGCCCTGGCGGTGATCGGGGCGCTCGTGCTGATGGGCACGGGGGCTTTCGTCGTGGTCGATGTCTGGCGGTTTAGTGAAAAAGTCCAACACGCCGCCAACCTCTCCGCCCTGGCAGCCTCCGATGTGTCGATCGGGGTCGTCGCGGGGAGGCCGTGCGTGGTGGCTCGAGAGGTCGCCCGGCAGCAGGGGATCCGGGTGAGCGACTGCGAGGTCACCGGAGGTACCGCGAGGGTGTATGCCACCACCACCGTGCACGGTGTGTCGATTGTCAAACGCGCGGCTGCCGGGCCCACCCCGGGAGGGGTGTGGCCACCAGAGGAGACTCACTGACGGCTGGGAGAAAAGAGGCCGCCAAGAAATAGTTGTGTATCGTGAGCCCTCGGATAGGACCAAGAGCAGCCGGCTCGAGGTGAAGTCACACTGTCTAACGTGAGGAGCATGGTGCCCGAGGGCAAGAAACTAGTCATCGTCGAGTCGCCCGCCAAAGCGAAAACTATTGGTAAATATTTGGGCGACGACTATGAAGTGATGGCTTCGGTGGGTCACGTGCGCGATTTGGCCCAACCTAAAGAGCTCCCGGCAGAGTTGAAAAAAACGTCACTCGGTCGCTTCGCGGTCGATGTCGACAACGGTTTTGAGCCCTATTACGTCACCACCGAGCGGGGTCGAAAGACCGTGTCCGAGTTGAAAAAAGCCGCCAAGGGTGCCCCCGAGATTTACCTCGCAACAGATGAGGACCGCGAAGGTGAAGCTATCGCCTGGCACCTGCTGGAGTTGTTGAAACCCAAAGTCCCGGTCAAGCGCATGGTGTTTCACGAAATCACCGCGGATTCGATTCGAAGCGCCACCTCAGACACCCGCGATGTGGACATCGCCCTGGTCGACGCCCAAGAAACGAGGCGCATCGTCGATCGTCTCTACGGCTTTGAAGTCTCACCGGTGTTGTGGCGACGGGTTTCCGGGGCGAAATCGGCGGGGCGTGTGCAATCGCCCGCCCTTCGACTCATTGTCGATCGTGAACTGGAGCGACGCGCCTTTGTCCCCGCGGTCTATTCGGACGTGAAAGCCACGGTCGAAACGACCGGCGGCGAATCGTTTGTGGCCTCAGTGGCCAGGCTCGATGGCACCCGGGTCGCTACCGGACGCGATTTCTCCAGCGAGGGTGAACTCAAGGACGGCGTGCGCCTGATCGACCCGGGCGTGGCGACCGCGCTGGTGGACTCGCTGGAGGCGCCCGGCAGCACGCTTGAAGTGGCGGCCATTGACCCCAAGCCTTACACCCGCAGGCCCGCTGCTCCGTTTACCACCTCGACCCTGCAACAGGAAGCCGGTCGGAAGCTTCGCTTTTCTGCCCAGCAGACCATGAGTGTCGCCCAGGGCCTCTACGAAAACGGTTACATCACCTATATGCGAACCGATTCGGTGAGCCTGTCGCAGCAGGCCATTTCGGCCGCCAGGACCCAAGCGAAACAGATGTTTGGTGCCTCCAGCGTTCCCGATTCACCGAGGCTCTATAAGGGCAAGTCGCAAAACGCCCAGGAAGCACACGAAGCGGTGCGCCCTGCAGGAGAAGCTTTCAAATCCCCCGATGACCTCTCCGGGGTGTTGCGCCCCGACGAGTTGAAACTCTACGAACTCATTTGGCGGCGCACCGTGGCCAGCCAAATGGTGGACGCCAAAGGCCAAACCGTCACCGTGACACTGGGTGCTGCGGACGTCGAGGTGGAGGGTAGTCCGGTCACCGTCGAGCTCACGGCGTCTGGAACCGTGCTGTTTGAGCGCGGGTTCTTACAGGCCTATGAAGAGAGCAACGACGACGACAAAGACGACGAAGGCAAGTCGGCGGTGTTGCCCCAGATGGAGCAGGGTGAACTTTTGGGAGTGACCGACGTCTCGGCCAAAGCCCACGAAACCCAACCCCCGGCTCGCTTCACCGAAGCGAGCCTCGTCAAAGCCCTCGAAGAGCGGGGGATTGGCCGGCCCTCCACCTACGCCTCGATCATCTCCACGATTATCGACCGCGGCTATGTCTCCCGACGCGGAAGCGCGATGATCCCCCAGTGGATTGCTTTCCCGGTGACCAGGCTGCTCCAGGAGCGCTTTAGTGAACTGGTCGACTACCAGTTCACCGCCGAGCTAGAAGAAGATTTGGACCGGATCGCCCGCGGAGAATATTCACGCCAAGAGTGGTTGAAGCGGTTCTATTTCGGGGACGATGACCACCGGGGTCTCAAAGACGTCGCGCTGCTCGCGACAGAAGAGATTGACACCCGTGAGCTCAACACCATCGCGATCACCGACACCATTTCGCTTCGAGTAGGCAAATACAGTCCCTTCCTCGAAACACTGGATGCGGACACCGGTGAGGTGCGACGGGTGAACTTGCCGCCAGAGCTCGCCCCCGATGAATTGACTCCCCAGAAAGCACAAGAGCTCATCGATGCCCCCCCGGTCGAAGACCGGGTGTTGGGTGTTGACCCGGAGAGCCAGCGCGAGGTTGTCGCCAAGAACGGCCGTTTTGGCCCCTACGTCAGCGAAGTCATTCCCGAGGATGAGGAAGCGGCCACCTCGGGGAAGAAAAAGACTGCCGTGAAGCCCAAAACGGCGTCGCTGTTCCAAGCGATGGAAATCGAAACCATCGATTTGGACACCGCGTTGAAGCTTCTTTCTTTGCCGCGCGAGGTCGGGCCAGACCCCGAATCGGGTGAAATGATCACCGCCCAAAACGGACGCTACGGACCGTATTTGAAAAAGGGCACGGACACCCGCTCCCTCGATAGCGAAGACCTCATTTTTGACATCGACATGGAGGGTGCTCTGGCGCGTTTCGCGGAGCCCAAATACGGTGGTCGCCGACAGACCCCACCGCTGAAAACCCTCGAGGTCGACTCCAACACCGGCAAAGCGATCACGGTGAAGAACGGCCGGTTCGGTCCGTATGTGACCGACGGTGAAACTAACGTGACCGTTCCCAGGGGAATCGACCCCGCGGCAATCGATCAAGAAACCGCCGAGCGGATGTTGGCCGAAAAACGCGCGAAAGGTCCGGCGCCCAAGCGCACCGCGAAAAAGCCTGCCGCGAAGAAAACAGCAGCGAAGAAAACTCCGGTCAAGAAACCAGCGGCCACAAAGACCACGTCGCCCACCACAACGGTGAAGAAAGCGGCTACCAAGAAGGCTGGCGTAAAGACAGGCGCAAAGTCGGGCAACCCCTCATCGAAGGATGAGGGATGACCAGCGCGTTCATCACCTTTGAAGGCGGTGATGGGTCGGGAAAATCCACCCAACTGGAATTACTCGCCGGCTGGTTAGAACAGCACGACCACTCGGTGGTACTCACCCGTGAACCCGGCGGCACAGATGTTGGCGTGGAGTTGCGAGAAATCATTTTGCACCGAAGGGGGTTTCTCGCCCCCCGGGCTGAAGCGCTGCTGTATGCCGCTGATCGCGCCCACCACATTCACACGGTGGTGCGCCCTGCCCTGGCTGACGGCAAAGTGGTGATTCAAGACCGCTACTTTGACTCTTCGGTTGCCTACCAGGGCGCGGGCCGGGTCCTCTCCGAAGAGGAAGTGCGTGATCTGTCGCTGTGGGCAACAGAGGGCCTCATTCCCGACCTCACCGTGGTGCTCGATGTCCCCGCCGATGTGCTGCGCGCCAGGCGTGAGAGCACCCGCACGGTGTATGACCGGTTGGAAGCTGAAGCCGATGATTTTCACGAAAGGGTCCGCGACGCCTACCGTCGATTTGCTGAAAGGGAACCCGAACGGTTCGTCTTCATCGACGGTCAAAGGCCGACGGACGACATTCACGCGGACATTGTCGCGCGTGTGAACGCTGTGCTTGGGTAGCCTGGGGCTGTGAGCCTCTGGGATCAGCTCGTCGGACAAGAAACCGCTATTGCCGCGGTGCGCGCCGCCGCACAGCCTGGCTCACAGGCCATGACCCACGCCTGGATGGTGGTGGGACCGGCGGGCTCCGGTCGCTCCACCCTTGCCCACGCTTTTGCCGCCACCCTCGTCTCCAACGGAAACGACGATGAAGCACTCGCTCACGTGATGGCGGGAACACACCCCGATGTGACGCTGGTGGCCACCGACCGGGTCACCATCTCCATTGATGAGGTGCGCGAGCTTGTCACCCAGAGCTACTACTCACCATCGCAGTCAAAGTGGCGCGTGATTGTGATGGAAGACGCCGACCGGATGACGGAGCGCACCTCCAACGTGTTGCTCAAAGCCCTGGAAGAGCCCCCACCCCACACGGTGTGGATTTTGTGTGCGCCGAGTGTTCAGGATGTCCTGCCCACCATTTACTCCCGGGTCCGCACCATCACCCTTCGCACGCCCACGGTGGAGCAGGTGGCAACACTGATTCACCAGAGACACGGTGTGGAGCTCGAGGTCGCCACGATGGCCGCCCGGGAAGCCCAAAGCCACATCGGGATGGCCACCAGGCTTGCCACCGATGCGGAGGCCAGAGCGCGCCGGGACGAAACAGTGAAAGCCGTGCTGTCACTCAACTCTGTCTCCGGCGCGGTGAACCAAGCCGCCCACCTCATTGCGCTCGCCGGAGCCGACCAGAAAGCGCTGCTGGAAAAACTCGATCAGCAGGAGCGCGAGGACACTCTGCGATCGCTGGGTGTTGCCCCCGGAGGCAGTGTGCCCGCCGCTATTCGAGGCAGCGTGAAAGCTCTGGAGGATAACCAAAAGCGCCGCGCGACCAGGAGCCTTCGAGACGGTGTGGATCGCATTGCCACGGACATCACTTCAGTGTTGCGCGATGTGTTGATGCTTCAGGTCGGTAGCGGCGAGCCACTGGTGAACGAACGCCACCGCCCGGCACTGGAGGAGCGTGCGGGTGCAACGACCGCCCACCACACGCTTGCCGCCATGGAGCACGTGCAAATTGCTCGTGATCGGATTGCCGGCAATACCCCACCCCAGCTCGCGCTGGAGGCGATGCTGATTGCGATCAGTGCTCGAGTGCCACTGTCGGAAGCGGTGGTCTAAGACCAGACCGGCGGCCATGGTGTGAGTAGCGGTGGCGCGAGCGAACCCCGTTACAGAATCGGATCCGGGCCTGCCACCGAGCCACTCCTCGTGACACCGACGTTCCCAATGAGTGAGCCCACCCTGGCGACGCTTTGCCGCTTTAGCTTTGCCGGCGAGGCGTCACAGCGAACAAAAGAGTCTCTCGGTCCGCCAGGCCGCTTCGGATAAAGGATTACTTCGTGGTCTTGCGGCCCTCGGATTCGAGATTTTTCGGCGACACCCCATACTTATTGTCTCCGGCCTGTGAATCCTGAACGGTGAAAACCAGTAAAACGATGGCCCCCACGATGGGAATAAGACCGATTAGTGCCCACCGGCCACTCCTGCCGGTGTCGTGGAGTCGCCGAACCAACACACCAATGGCGGGGACGATGGTAATGAGAATCCAGACCAGCCCCACTATTCCTCCACCACCATTGGCGAGGAATTGATCGACGTCGCCGCCGAGGATCACTAGGTCAATTGCTGCTGCTGCAAGATTGGTCAACACGAGGAAAAGCTGTATGAACCAGTACTCTGATCGACGCGAGCGTCCTGCAAACAACACCCGGAGTGATGCTGCGTAGTGTGACCAAAAGGATCGAGTGGCGTGGGCGAAATTCATGACGTCTTCCTCCGTTGACTAAGTAAATGAACTCTCTCACGGCTAAACGTGAATCCAGTGTGATGGCGTGCAAGCCCCAGCTCACGATTTGAGGGCGGCGATTACGGCAGAGCCGTCATGGGAGTAGAGGCACCGACGGGAAACGCGGCGGACTGCGCCGGTGTTTATATCCTGGATTGCCGGCAATATCCCCCCGCAACCAGCCCTGGACGCGATGCTGATGGCGATTATTTGTGCAAAAAAATGACACTGAAAGGGTCCGTACCCGCTTCGGTGGTGGGTGAGC
>NZ_JAVLBO010000029.1:0-14113 GCF_031581085.1 Pontimonas sp. | reverse complement strand
GTCGTCGTCATCATCATCGTCATTGTCGTCGTCATCATCGTCGTCGCGATCATCATCATCGTCATCATCATCGTCGTCGCGACCTTCGTCGTCGTCGTCGCGACCTTCGTCGTCGTCGTCGCGCTCGTCCTCATCGTCATCGTCGTCGTAGTAACCGGATGCCCCGGTACTCGCGTCCACCGCTGTGGTGGACGCGGTGGACGCCGACGCCGTGCTACTGGTGGAACCTGAATTCGAGGACGAGGACTGGTTAGAGGTCGAAGATTCTGAGTAGCCAGAAGCCGACGTACTCGCATCAACGGCTGTCGCGGAGGAGGACGCGGCTACCTGACTATCCC
The DNA here is from genome assembly GCF_031581085.1 of Pontimonas sp. NCBI lineage: Bacteria > Bacillati > Actinomycetota > Actinomycetes > Micrococcales > Microbacteriaceae > Pontimonas > Pontimonas sp. Next base: position 13,775 of record NZ_JAVLBO010000029.1, on the reverse strand, counting down.
CCGGCGCGACGGGAGATCCGTCTGCTGCCTGTGTGGCCCCGGCGGGGCTCGATCCCGCAGAAGCAGCGGCCGTGTTGGAGTCTGTTGTCCCCGTCGATGTGGTGGACGACGAATTCTCGACGGGAGTCTCACCTGTTTCGGGGTCGACAAGACCTGTTTGACTCAGCCCACCAGTCGCCATCGCCTCGCTCAGGGGGTTGGGCGACGCCGTGGGCTCGGCTTCTGCCAGTTGCATGGTGGCGCTTTGCTCGTTCTGCGCACTGTCGGTGAGCAGTGGTTCGGCCAAGTTGGCATTTACTGCCACCGCTCCGGACCCTGCTCCCAATATTCCGGCAATTCCTGCACTGATTATTACGTTGCTGTTCATACCTCCGAGCCTAGAAACCCCCAATAAAGGGGGTAGCGAGAGGAGAGTAAAGAAACAGCCAAGACTCAGAAGTTCTGTCTTGTCCAGCTCAATGACCGAGCTGCTCGAGCCATCAGGAGCGAAAGCGTGAGGAGACCTGGGGACTCGTCACCGAGCCAGAAGCGGCTTCCGGATGCGAAGGGCCGGGTGAGGGTCAGACGGATTCCCGGGAACCCGTGGAGGCCTTAGTCGTCGTCCTCCGAGTGATCATCATCGTCATCGTCATCGTCGTCATCATCATCATCGTCGTCGTCGTCATCGTCGTCGTCATTGTCATCATCGTCGTCGTCATCGTCGTCGTCATCCGTACTGACGGTGGCAGGGGGCTCAGGGGCGGGTGCCGGATCAGGATCCGGCGCAGGCGCGGGCGCGGGGTCGGGCTCAGCGCCCGATTCTGGATTTGGTTCGGGGCGGGGCTCAGGCTCCGAGGGAGTGCTCAGTGAGGATTGATCTGCCCCTTCTTCTACATCCGTGGTGCCGTCAGGGGCAGAGGAGGGAGTATCAGTAGCTGGAGCGTCGAGAGAATCTGCCTGCGCTGGTTCATCGAGGGGAGTGGTGGTCTCGGCGATGAGCACCTCACTTGCTTTATCCACCGAACTCTGGGGGGGCGTGGAGAGCAATTGGGTGTTGGTGGCCACCGCGGCTGCACCGGTTCCCAGGACCGCCGCGATGATTGCCCCCACTAGCGCTTGAGTATTCACGCCTCCACGCTACGGCGGCTTCGACAAGACCGCATCCGCAGACAGTAAAGGTTTGTCCAAGATTTGGCGCGGGATGCTCCCCTGCCCCCGCGGGAGCCACTTGCACGCCACAATGGGGGCGTGCGAATACTTGTGGTGGAAGACGATTCGGGTATTGCCGATCCCATTATCGAATCGCTAGAAAACCTTGGTTGGTTCGCGGTGCACGCGGCAACAGGGCGCGATGCACTCGACGCTCTCGCGGAAGCCGACTTCGACTGCATTGTGTTGGACCTCGGTTTACCGGACATGGACGGCGGAGAAATCGTGCGCCTGGCCAGGCGCGAGTCAAACATCCCCATCATTGTGGCCAGCGCACGACCGGACGAGGCCGACCGGATCCTGGCGCTCGAATTAGGCGCTGACGACTACCTAGTGAAACCCTTTGGCATCCGAGAGCTAATCGCCCGGATTCGAGCCGTGCACCGACGCCACAGCGAGCCCTCCGCCGGCCCCACAGACCACGATGTGTTTCAGGTGGGAGCCTTGGTCGTGAATCCACGCACCCGCCAGGTCCACGTGGCGGGTGAAGAGCTCGAGCTCACCCCCAAGGAATTTGATGTTCTGGCGTACCTCGCGGCGGAACCCGGTACTGTTTTTCGCCGCGACGCGCTGTTGAGCGACGTGTGGGATATCAATTGGTACGGCAGCACGAAAACTCTCGATGCCCATGTGGCGTCACTCAGGCGGAAATTGGGAACCCCTGCCTGGATTGAGTCTGTGCGAGGGGTCGGTTTTCGCCTTGTGGACCCCCAATGAGACGGCTCTTTCTCTTCGCTCTTCTCGGGGTGAGCATTGTGGCGCTGCTACTTTCCGACATCCCTTTCGGGCTTTACCTCTACCAGGTCGAGCGCGATCGGCTTATTACCCAGCTCCAGCGGGACGCGTTTATTCTCGGCGGTCGAGCCGAAGACGCTCTCGAGGATTCAAACCCCACTGCCCTCGATACGACGCGGGAGCTCGCGATTGCCTACCGTGAGGAGGGTGGCGCTCGAGTCGTCATTGTGAACACCGCCGGAACCGCGGTGGTCATCAATGACCCCACGGACTCCCGCGAGGGTCTCAACTACGGAACCCGTCCAGAAATTGCCGAGGCACTCACCGGTCGAGTCGCCACCGGCCAGCGCTACTCCGAAACACTACAAATGGAACTCGTGTACGTGGCTGTTCCGATTTACAGCGGCGACAGTGTGGTCGGAGCCGTCCGCTTGACCTTCAACGAACAGGCAATCGATGAGGCGGTGACCCGTTCGCTCTGGGGGGTGTATCTCGTTGCCCTCATCACCCTGTTGTTTGCCATCTTGCTCGCCTTCGTCCTCTCCCGCGTGCTCTCACGCAACCTCGTCCATCTGGGAGACATTGCCACCAGACTCTCTCACGGTGATCTCAGCGCCCGAGCTGATGAACCCGACGGCCCGAAAGAAGTCAAAGAGCTTGCCCAAAACGTCAATCAAATGGCGACCCGTCTCGAGACACTGGTCAACGAGCAAAAATCCTTCGCTGCGGATGCTTCCCACCAGTTGCGCACACCACTCACTGCCCTCCAATTGCGCATCGAACGACTCCGGGAGGGCGTCAGCGACGACCCGAAGTCGGCGGCACGGTTCGACGAAATCGATGGCGAACTCTCCAGGATGAGACGGTTGATCGACGGACTGCTCGCACTGGGCCGCTCGAGCGTGGAAGACGTCAGTAGAGCCCCACAGGACCTCGGCGCAATCGTCCCGGAGCGAGTCGAACACTGGCGCAGCCTGGCCGAGGAGTCGGGAGTGCGTATTGAGGTCGAGTGTCCTGAGTCAGCCCTCGTCTGGGCTGTACCTACCGCAGCGGAACAAATCATCGACAATTACATCGACAACGCGCTATCGGTCATGCCCCACGGCGGTGAACTGCACATCGATGTTCAGGTCTCGGGCGATGAGACCGAACTGAGCGTCACGGACACCGGGGAGGGAATTAGTCCCGAGGATGCAGAGCGAGCCTTTGACCGCTTTTGGCGGGGAGGCGCCACCCATGAGGGAACCGGACTCGGCCTGGCGGTGGTCAAACAGTTGGCACTCTCCAGCGGTGCGCGCGTATCACTCACGCCACACCCTGAAGGGGGCACGACCGCGCGCGTGAGCTTTTCGCACGACTCAACACAGTGAGCGCGTCTCTCGACGCCCACACCGAGGACTATCCGCACCCGACACGCCCACTTCACCCCAACACACAAAGGGGGGCAGCCGTCGGCTGCCCCCCTTTGTCGATGTTCTTCGCGTTAGAAGTCCATGCCTCCGGTGGGGTCACCGGCGGGCGCTGCCGAAGCAGGCTCTGGCTTCTCCGCCACGACTGCCTCAGTGGTGAGGAACAGTCCGGCAATGGATCCGGCGTTTAGCAGAGCCGAACGGGTCACCTTCACCGGGTCGGCGATTCCGTCAGCGAGCATGTCGCCGTATTCGCCGGTTGCGGCGTTCAGGCCGTGACCGTCTTTCAGTCCGCGCACGTGCTCGACAACCACACCGGGCTCGTGTCCGGCGTTGAAGGCGATCTGGCGAAGAGGCTGCTCGATGGCCTGGCGCACAATGTTCACACCAGTGCTTTCCTCACCCTCAACCTTCAGCTTCTCCAGTGCCACGACGGCCGCCTGGATGAGGGCCACGCCACCACCGGCGACGATTCCCTCTTCAACGGCAGCCTTGGCGTTACGCACGGCATCTTCGATGCGGTGTTTGCGCTCTTTGAGCTCCACCTCGGTGGCCGCACCGGCCTTGATCACGGCGACACCACCGGCGAGCTTGGCCAGGCGCTCCTGGAGCTTCTCGCGGTCGTAGTCGCTGTCGGAGTTTTCAATCTCCTGGCGGATCTGCTTGACGCGACCGGCGATGGCTTCGGACTCGCCAGCACCTTCCACAATGGTGGTCTCGTCTTTGGTGACAACCACCTTGCGGGCGCGACCGAGCATGTCGAGGGTGGTTCCCTCGAGCTTCAGGCCGACCTCTTCGCTGATGACCTGACCACCGGTGAGGATGGCGATGTCCTGGAGCATGGCCTTACGGCGATCACCAAAACCGGGAGCCTTCACGGCGACCGACTTGAAGATTCCGCGGATCTTGTTCACCACGAGGGTGGCGAGTGCTTCGCCCTCCACGTCTTCGGCGATAATCAGCATTTGCTTGCCGGACTGGATGACCTGGTCGACCACGGGAAGCAGGTCCTTGATCGCCGAAATCTTCGAGTTGACGATCAGGATGTAGGGGTCTTCGAAGACCGCTTCCTGACGCTCGTTGTCGGTGACCATGTAGGCCGAGAGGTAACCCTTGTCAAAGCGCATACCCTCGGTGAGCTCCAGGGTGGTACCGAAAGTGTTGGACTCTTCAACGGTCACCACACCTTCTTTACCCACCTTGTCGATTGCCTCAGCAATCAGGTCACCAATGGCGGGGTCGGCGGCGGAAATCGATGCGGTGGCAGCGATTTCTTCTTTGGTCTCGACCTCTTTCGCGCTGGCCAGCAGTCGGTCGGATACGGCGTTGACGGCCTTTTCCATTCCGCGCTTCAGCGCGATGGGGTCCGCTCCGGCCGCGACGTTGCGCAGGCCCTCGCGCACCATCGCCTGAGCGAGAACCACCGAGGTGGTGGTGCCGTCACCGGCGACGTCGTCAGTTTTCTTGGCGACCTCTTTCACCAGCTCGGCGCCGATTTTTTCGAAGGGGTCCTCGAGATCGATTTCTTTGGCAATCGAGACACCATCGTTGGTGATGGTGGGGGCGCCCCACTTCTTTTCCAGCACCACGTTGCGGCCGCGGGGTCCCAGCGTGACCTTGACCGCATCGGCGAGGACGTTGAGTCCGCGCTCGAGACCGCGACGGGCCTCTTCATCGAAAGCAATTAGTTTTGCCATGTCAGTTTCTCGTCCCTCCTGGACGTTTACAGTGAGTCAAATTTGCACTCACAAACAGCGAGTGCTAATTGATTTTGGCACTCTCCGCCTGAGAGTGCAAGTGCAGGAGGGGCGTTTACTCCAGCTCCACTTGACCGGCCGGGACGCCAGCGCCTTCCGCGGGAATCAGCTGAACCCAGGTCTGTCCGGGGGCAAGCAACACCCGGGCCCCCGAAGTGTCAGTCAACTCAATCGGCGCCTCGGGAGCCGACTTCGACCAGAGGATGTCGAGGACGCCACCGCCGGTGGCGACAACACCCTCTCCCGAGTCGACCATTTGGGTGGTGGGGATATCTTGAATGACGTCAATGTTCACTTCGAGCACGACCACGTTGTCCGCCGCAATCTGCTCACCAGACAGCGCGTTATCGGGGGCGCCGTTTGTTTGTTGGCGCAGGTAGGAACCGCGTTCCGGGTCGTATTCCCAGGCGGGAAAAGACGAACCGCTGAAAAAGACGCGCAACAAACCGGCCTCAACGCCGTCAGTCGCGGCGCTCGATTCGGCCACTCCGGTCGAATAGTTGAACTGGGGCGGCGGGCCCGCCCGGTCCTGAAAATAGGACACCAGTTCCGGCGCCCGCACAATGACATTGTGCGGGGCGATTTTGTCGCTACTGCGGTAAAAGAAGTCCTCGACGTCGCTTTGTCCATTGATTGCACTGGCAACCGGCGCGTCGAGCATCGCCTCCACAAAGCGCTGTTGGCCCCCCGAATAGGCGATGATGCCGCCAAAGGGACTCACAATGTCGGGATCCATCGGTCGGACCGAGCGCACCGGGCCCACCTCGGCCGGGAGCGAAGAGTGCCACACCGCGACGTAGCGGGTGAGGCCGCCTTCAACGAGTTCTTCGAAGACAATATCGGCCTCATCGAGGCCCACTTGGGGCCTCGCCTGGGGAGCATTATCGACTTTTGCGGCGAGTGCCGGCAGGCTCGAATCGCCGTCGTCGAGCGGAAGACCGGTGAGCGGCCAGAGCGTTGCATCGACGTCAATGGCGGGCGACTCGGATGTTTCCAACAGGGTGGACTCGTCACCGCCCTCGGTACTCTCCGAATCCGCTCCCGTTTGACAGCCCGCGACAAGCGCAGCGAGTGCGAACACTGAGGTGATTGTCCACGCTGTTTTCATACTGCCCTCCCCCATCGCCTTCAGACTAACCCCCGAAGGGTCCTAATCCGTGGAATAGTCAGCGCCCAATAACACCGTGATGCTCGCCCCCGGATAGTTATCGGTCAGGATCACTTCGTCAATGCCCAAAATGTCGGCAACGCCTCGGGCCAACGCTTCGTCGTCTTCTGACTGATAGGCGACCAGGCTGGTCTCCACGTCCTGCGAATCGGCGTTGGTGAGGGTCTGATCCGGCCAGCCCTCGCCGCTCAGCAGGTCTCCCGCGCCGGAGGCCAATCCCGCCGTAGTCGTCCCGTTCAACACCGTGAGAGTGACCCCCTCGATGTCGTCTGCTGAAGGGTTCACGATGGGCTCCACCGGTTCTGGCTCCGGCTCTGGTTCGGGTTCTGGCTCCGGCTCTGGTTCGGGCGCTGGTTCTTGCTCGGCGATGGCGATTTCTTCGGGGTCTAGTTCCAAATAATTGTCTGCCTGATCGACCAGGATGATGCCCACCACGGTCACGACAGCGCTCACCCCCACGACGATTCCGGCCGGCACCAGCCAAAAACTCTTGGGCCGCTTCAGCCGTCTGAGGCCGACATACCCCTTCTCGAGGGGGACCTCGTCGAAACGATCGGGCACAAACCTCGAACCCTTCGCCATTTAGCGGCCCTCCCCTCGACGGGTTTTGGCCATTCGCTGCGTGGTGACCTGGTCGGCGGTATCGAGGATGTGGTGGACCAGGGCGGAGTCGTATTCGAGTGCCGCCTGGCTGTGGCAGAGACGGTAGAGGCGCTGGTAGTAGACCGGCAGGCTGAGGCCGAAGCGCTCAAAAACGACCTGTTCTTTCATCGGCCCCGCGCCCCACACCTCGCGCTCGCACTCGAGCAGGGCGCGCTCATCGTCGGCCAGCACCGAGGGTGCATTGGGGGAAGACTCATGGGGAGGCAGTGCTCCCGCAGCAAAGGGGCTCATCGCCTCCCATGATAGGTCCCGACCCCTCACGTGCTCAGTTGGCGCGCGTAAACTCGTGGACACTGTGTCCGTCCTTTATGCTCGCCACAACGCCTGGGGTGTCCTCACCGGTGCCCTCGCTCTCGCCGTCGGCCTCACAGGCTGCCAGCCCGGCTCCTACTCCGATGATGGTGAGCGCCAAGAACTGGCCGGCGAGCGCCCCGCACTCTCCGAGATCGACTGGCTGGCAGACCCGAAAGGGTGGCAGGGCCCTTCCACGGCCCTGCTCTCTTCGGATACCGTCGAGCCCATCACCGAGGCGCCACCGGAGCCCGATCTTCCCCGCACGGTCACTTCCCAGGACCTCGACGGCGATCGGGAAGTCACCGTGGAGGGCGCCGAGCGGATCATCGCCGTCGATCTTGCCGGATCACTCGCCCAAACCGTGGTCGGTTTGGGCTACGGCGACCGATTGGTCGGCCGGGATATTTCCACCGAGATCCCCGGCCTCGACGACTTACCGGTCGTCACCGGGACAGGCCACGCCATTTCACCCGAATCGGTCCTGGAGTTGCGCCCCGACCTCATCCTCACCGACGGAACCGTCGGACCAATCGACGTCATGCTCCAACTGCGTGAGGCGGGCATCCCGGTGGTCTTCATCCGCGAAGAGCCCGGGCTCGACCAACCCGCGCGCCAAGCCGAAGCGGTAGCGGGTGTGCTCGGCCACCCGGAACTGGGTTCGCGCCTGGGCGAGCGCATCGAGAGAGAAATCAACCGGGTGGTGGCCACCATCGCGCAGAACATCCCCCCGGAGCGCTCGGAGCGGTTGAGCATGGTGTTCTTATATCTGCGCGGAGCAAACGGTATTTACTACCTCTTTGGCGAGGAATCGGGAGCGGGAGAGCTCATTACCGCGCTCGGTGGAATCGATGTCGCCGGTGAAATCGGTTGGGAAGGCCTACGCCCCGTCACCGACGAAGCGCTGGTGGCGGCAAACCCCGATCTCATTTTGGTGATGAGCACGGGATTGGACAGCGTCGGCGGCGCCGAAGAGTTGGTCACCCTCAAACCCGCTATCGGGCTCACCAGGGCCGGCCAACAGCTGCGCTTTGTCGACATGGCCGACAACGTTGTGCTGGGCTTTGGCCCTAGGACACCCCTGGTGTTGGACGCTCTCGCCCGCGCCATCTACGCACCAGAACAATCGCCACCGATACGGTGACGGCGGAGCCGAGCGTCACGCCCAGAAACCAGGGGGTCGATAGCGGCGGCTGCAGACACCCCGGGTCAACCTGAACCCGAATATCGATGGGGTCAAACGCTTCACCGGCGGGGTAGGTACCAAACGCTTCGGCACCTGCTGTGGTCAACACAGTGGGCGCCTGGTCCACACTCCAGGTGCCGGCCTCCGAATCGACCACGGCATCGGAGGCGTCAACGCTGACAAAGGAGACATCTTGCGCACTGACCGTGCGCCCCTCCTGGGTGTCACCGCTGATGTCAAAGACCACGTCGACCCGGTCGTCGTCGATCAGTAGTCGCGGGGCGGAGAGGGTCTGATCGAGCAGTCCCTCGTGGCCAAAAAACCCGATCGAGCCCGTGCTCGTCATTTCTCCGAAACTCCGATCGGGGGCGAGGACCCCGTCGGTGCCACGGATGGTAAACAGCGGTGTGGCGTAGGTCACCTCACCGGTCACACTCCACTCACCGTTGGCTAAGGACCCCGAAAGATACGCGCGAAACGATTCCTTCACTCCCCACAACACCTCCCAGGAGCGCACCTCGCAGGCTGTCGCCGAGTCGCCGTGTCGCTCAGAAACCGCTGCCGCAGCGACATTTTCCTCGCTCCCGGATGGCTCCCCGGTGACGCCCGCGGGCAACACACTAAAAAGCACGACCAGGCCCAGCGGCCAGCCCGCCGGGATCATGTGCTCACCTCGGGCTGGTGTCGAATCATGCGGATGTGTTCGATACCCGCCTCATCAAACACGTCGCCGAAAGGCTCAAACCCGAGAGAGGCGTAGAAGTCGTGAATGTAAGTCTGGGCGTGGAGTACGACCGGGGAGGGGCCGATGTGGTCGATCGCTCGGGTCATGAGCCCCCGGGCGATACCGGCGCCACGGTAGTGGGCATCGACGACGAGGCGACCAATACTGGTCGGCACGCCCTGATCTTCTGGTGCGGGTTGATCGTTGTGGACCACACGGACATAGCCGACTACCCGGTCGCCATCGACGCACCACAGGTGCGCGGTGTCGGGGTCAAAATCGAAGCGGTCGATTTCCTCTTCGGTGATGTGTTGCTCGAGAAAAAACACATCGGTGCGAAGCTTCGCAAACGCCAACACGTCCCCGGGTGTGCACTGGTCGAGGGTTTTATGTTCCCAGCGAAGATTCACCCCTGAACCCTAATCTGCCAGTCTGAGCACACACCAGTGCCGGGAGCGTGTGAAGGAGTAGTCCATGTCGTATCCGATCAGTAAAGACAACGACACCTGGAAGGCGGAGCTTCCCGCCGAGAAATTCCATGTCCTGAGGCAGGCGGGCACCGAGCGTCCCTGGAGCGGTGAACTCTTGGAAGAAAAACGCCCCGGTGTCTTTCACTGCGGCGCCTGTGGTGCAGACCTGTTCTCCAGCGACACCAAGTTCGAATCCGGATCCGGCTGGCCATCGTTTTGGGACGCGGTCAACCCGGATGCGGTGGAGCTCAAAGAAGATCGAGGGCTCGGAATGGTGCGCACCGAAGTCTTGTGCGCGCAGTGCGGCTCGCACCTGGGTCACCTCTTTGACGACGCCGTGGGGACGCCCACCGGGCAGCGCTACTGCATGAACTCGCTGGCGATGGACTTCACCCCGAAAGACTAGGTCGAGCGGCGCTTCGACGTCGTCACCAGAATCGAGCCGAGAACAGTCAGCGACGCTCCGATTACCGTCCACACGCTAATCGGGAAATCACCCACCGGCACGATCAGGTCGAGGGCGATCGAGGCGAGGATTTGACCCGTCACCAGGCTCACCCCGAGGCCCAGCACCCCGATGCGATGCACGGTAATCGTTTGGATGGGAATAAACAGGGTCCCCAACAGCCCCCCGGCGTAAAGCCACCACTCGGTCGGGAACACCTCTGGGCCCCCCGTGGCCGGTAACCCGACGACCCAGACGACCGCGAGCGCGGTCGTCCCCACCGCGAAGTTAATCCAGGTGGCAGCGAGCGCCGAGGAGGCTCGATTTCTCACCGTGCCGTTCAGGGCTTGTTGGATGCCGGTGCCCGCCCCGGAGAGAACAGGTAATAAGAAACCCCAACTAAGCGAGCCGTCCTGCCCCGCCCACACTTCGACACTGACCATCACGCCGACAACGGCCACCAGCGCGCCAAAAGCTCGCGCCGGTGAGAGCCGCACCGTGGGCACCCCGAACCAGCCGCGGGAGTCAATCCACATCGCGCCGAGGGTTTGGCCGGCGACCACGGCGACACTAAAGAGGGCGACACCGAGGATTCCCGCGACAAGCCCCTGAGTGAGGACCAGGAAACCGCCCCCCACACCGCCCAGGGTGCTCCACCAGGGCAGTCGCCCCCGACGAATATCCTCGAGCACCGCGCCAAGGCCCCGTCTCGCCCGGGGGGAGGCGAGCATCGCGAGGGAGAGAATCACAAACCCGGAAGAAAACGAGATGAGCGCGGCCAGGGCACCATCGCCCATCCGCACCCCCAACTCCCCGTTGATTCGCGATTGGCCGGCCACGAGCATGCCGGATACGACACTGGCGAACACAGCACCCACCAGGGTGGCTCGGTTGTGGGGGGATGTCACGATGTCACCGTAACCGCTCGTGGCTGGCTCCGGGGGTGACCGGGCCGTAGCCTGTGGTTATCGACGCGAGGAGAAGAGCGAATGCCGGGCATTGACCGACCAGATGGCGCCGCCATGAGTGTGGACTCCATCCATCAGGCCAATAAGTCTTTTCTGCTCACCTGGCTCTTCGCGCTGTTTCTCGGGTTTTTCGCCGTCGACCGGTTTTACACGGGAAAAAGCGGCACCGGTCTGCTGAAGCTCATCACCCTGGGCGGTGGCGGGCTCTGGGTGCTCGTCGACCTGATTCTCGTCCTGAGCGGCCAGTACTTCGATAAGTGGGGGCGGCGACTTGCGGGCTACCACCGCTACAAAGTCATCGCCTGGGTCGCAACCCCCCTGATTGTCCTCGCGGCGGGGGCACTGGGCGGGAGTTAACCCACCCAGTGCCCCCGCGGGACACACTGCTTCGGACTACGCCGCAGCGAGATTGTGCTCTGCGCCCTCTTCCACGAGGTACCCGCTGTAGGCGGGGAGGGTGAGGAAGGTCGGGAAGTCCTCGCCCATTGTCACCGTGCGGAAAATCTCAATCGCATGGTCGAAGCGATCGCCCTCGAAGCGACTGAGGCCCGCAACCACGTCGTCGATCTGACCCTCGACCCAGGAGCGCGTGACCCGGTGGCCGTCAGTCGTCTCGACGCGACGATTCATCCACTGCCACAGCTGACTGCGCGAGATTTCTGCCGTGGCGGCATCCTCCATGAGATTATCCAGCGCCACCGCGCCCAGACCCCGCAACCAGGCTTCCAGGTAGCGAATCGCGACCGAAATGTTGGATCGCACGCCCTCGGTGGTGACATCACCGCCGGCGCTGCGAATGTCCAAGAGGTCTTTGGCACTCACCTCCACCTCGGGACGTTGCCGATCCAACTGATGAGGTGCACCCTCGAGCACCGCGTCGAATTCGGCTCGCGCAATGTCAATGAGCCCGGGGTGTGCCACCCAGGAACCATCGAACCCGTCGGTGGCTTCCCGGCGCTTATCCTGGGCCACTTTCTCCAGCGCGCGCTCGGTCACCTCGGGGTCATGACGGTTGGGGATGAACGCGCTCATCCCGCCGATGGCGTGGGCCCCGCGGCGGTGGCAGGTCTTCACCAACAGCTCCGTGTAGGCACGCATAAAGGGCAACGTCATCAGGATTTGGTTGCGATCGGGCATCACAAAACGTGGCCCCCGAGAACGGTAGGTCTTGATGATGCTAAAGAGGTAGTCCCAGCGTCCCGCGTTGAGCCCGGCGCAGTGATCGCGCAGTTCGTAGAGAATCTCATCCATCTCAAAGGCGGCACCGAGGGTTTCGATTAACACCGTTGCACGAATCACTCCGTGCTCGAGACCCAAATACGCCTCGGTGAAGCTGAACACGTCATTCCACAGCCGCGCTTCCAGGTGGTTTTCGAGCTTGGGGATATAAAAGTAGGGTCCCGCACCGCGCGCGATGAGCTCGTGGGCGTTGTGGAACGCGTAGAGACCAAAGTCCACCAGTGAACCGCTGGCGGGGGCCTCGAGTCCTGACGGCTCAGACACCTGGATGTGTTTTTCCACCAAGTGCCACCCGCGCGGGCGCATCACAATGGTCGGCGTCTCCTCGGCGGTGACCTGATAGCGCTTGCCCTCCGGTGAGGTGTAGTCCAGTTGGCCGCGAATAGCGTCGTAGAGGCTAATCTGCCCGCCGATGACGTTCTGCCAGGTGGGCGAGGTTGCGTCTTCCTGATCCGCCAGCCAGACGTTCGCCCCCGAGTTCATGGCGTTCGCCGTCATCTTGAAATCGGTCGGCCCGGTAATTTCGATCCTCCGGTCTTCCAACCCGGGGCCGGCACCCGCCACACTCCACGAGTCGTCGTGTCGAATGTGTTCGGTTTCGGGCAAGAAACCGAGGTCCCGCCCGTTGGTGACGGCATCTCGTGTGCGCATTCGCTGGAGCAGTCGCTCGTGGCGCTCCCCGGCGAATCGCGCCTGAAGCTCCTCGAGAAACTCCAGAGCGCCCGGAGTCAAAATGTCATCAAATCTCGGACCCATCGGTCCCGTCACTCGAATGGTCATGGTGAAGTCCTCTCACTGTGTCATTAATGCGCGAATTGTTCTTCTTCGGTGGAACCGGCGAGCGCAAGGGTGGAGCTCTCGGGGTTCAATGCGGTGGAGACCCGGTCGAAGTAGCCGGTGCCCACCTCCCGCTGGTGCTTTGTCGCGGTGTACCCGCGGTCTTCGGCAGCAAACTCTGCTTCCTGGAGGTCGACGTAGGCCGACATTTGTCGATCCCGGTAGTCCAACGCCAACTCGAACATGCCGTAGTTGAGCGAGTGGAAACCAGCGAGCGTAATGAACTGGAAGGCGTAGCCCATCGCGGAGAGTTCCCGTTGGAACTTCGCAATCTGGTCGTCGTCGAGGTGGCGCTTCCAGTTGAAGCTCGGGGAGCAGTTGTAGGCGAGCTTCTTGCCGGGGTGTTTCGCGTGGATACTCTCAGCGAAGGCTTTGGCCAACTCTAGGTCCGGCTCAGCGCTTTCGACCCAGAGGAGGTCGGCATATTCGGCGTAGGCGTGACCGCGTGCGAGAACGGCGTCGAGGCCGTTGCGGACGCGGTAAAAGCCCTCTTCGGTGCGCTCGCCCGTAATGAAGGGCTTATCCCGCTCGTCGTGGTCGCTCGTGATCAGGTTGGCCGCCAACGAGTCGGTGCGCGCGATGACGATACTGGGAATTCCGGCCACGTCTGCTGCGAGGCGTGCGGCGTTGAGTGTGCGAATGTGCTGGCCGGTCGGAACCAGTACCTTTCCCCCCATGTGCCCGCACTTTTTCTC